>NZ_JBDOPO010000326.1:0-14134 GCF_039830215.1 Rubritalea sp.
TATGCTGTCAGCGACTGGGCATTGCACTGAAAATCCAGCAGTAGGCTATCACCTTCGAGATCGAGGGATGTTGCTTGATAACATCTCCAATACAGCAAAAATATTTCTAGGCACACAAATCGGCTGTGCTCAATGCCACGACCACCCATTCGAGGATTTGACCCAAAAGCAATACTATCAACTTGCTGCGTTTGGTGCCAAGATCGACTATAAAAGCCAAGTTGCTCGCGAAAAAGTACGCCAGACGCTAGCCTTTAAGAACAACCAAACTACTACAAAAAAATCTACTCCCTTTAGTAAAAGAAACAGAAAGCAGCGTCAAAACCTATCCAAGACTGAAGCTCGTGATCTCTATTCTCTCTTTAAAGACTTTAACAAAAATGCAACCAGGTATGTGACCAGTAAGAATCTCAAACTACCTGCTGATTATATATACAATGATGGTAAACCTGGTGACATCGTTGCACCTCAATTACTCTTTGGCAGTATGCCAAAACCATCGGAAGGTTCTGAGGCTCCTCCACATGAGCAACTCGCTGCTTGGGTCACCTCGAAATCCAACCCGATGTTCACTCAAGTTTTTGCCAACAGACTATGGAGACACGCCCTCGGCTATGGACTAGTCGAGCCAGTAGATAACTGGACAGATCGCAGCAAGATGTCGCATCCCGATGTCTTAGATACTTTGGTGCAGATACTCCACGCCTCAGACTACGATACTCGTGAGCTTCTGAGGGTTATATACCACACGAAACTCTTCCAACGTGCTGCCTGTGACTTTGAAATTAGTGATGGCCGTGTTCACGACTTCAGGGGTCCTCTACTCAGACGTATGAGTGCTGAGCAAATTTACGACTCCTTGCTCACACTAGAAAGAGGTGATATAGATGGTTTTGAAAATAAATCCCAGCAGTTCAAATGGGATCAATATACCTCAGCAATCGACAAACTACTCACAGCCACCCCAGCCGAAATCATCAAGCTCGATGACCAAGCTGACATTGTAGAAGACGCTACTAAGAAGCTACAACAAACTGCCAGAAGTATCCGCCTCCAAAGGGATAAAGCTAATATGTCTGGCAACAAAAACGAGGCTGCAAAACTTGAGCGAGATCTCAACCGGCTCCAAAAAAAAATCAGGGAGGTCCGCGACAAAGTTCAAGCGGAGCAAAAGATGTTAATGAGCATGGTTCCCATGAGGAAGAGCAGAGCTAAAGAGGACAAGCTACTCCGTGCATCTGAAATGTCTTCTCCTTTCAAAGCTGGTAGTTTTCCTCGTGATTTTGGGGCATCTGACCGCATAACCACAGATTCTCAGCACACTAACGCATCCATACCACAAGCACTAGCAATGCTCAATGGACGACAGATAGAGCGTATCACCGACGAGAAAGGACAAATGGCACAGCAAATGAAATCAGCCCGCTCGGAAGAACAACGGCTCGATGTCCTTTTTCTCTCTATTTATAATAAATACCCATCAAAGCAGGAGCGTATCGACCTCAAATATGTTGGCCGAAGCCGTCAAGATATAAAGATACTAGCCAAGGCCATGCTCAACTCTAAGCGTTTTCTCTTCATCCAATAACAAATAACTTCCCACGCATTATGTCTGACCTCGACCGCCGCGCCTTCCTCGCCCGAACTGCACAAGCCTGCTTTGGAGTAACTCTGGGCGGTTCGATGGCCAGCCTTTTTAACTCACCACTGACTGCAGCAAATGCAACAATCAAAGCTGCAGGAGGAGCAAAGGCCAAACACATCATTTATCTCTTCATGTCTGGAGGCATGACCCACCTCGACACCTTTGACCCTAAATCTGAAGCTGGCTCCGACATTATGGGTGATACGCGTGCTATTGGCACCAATGTCGACGGTATTCAACTTGGCCATTGGTTACCAAAACTAGCGAAACAAGCTGACAAGCTTGCGATCATTCGCTCAATGAACTCGACCCAGGGAGCACATGGTCCTGGCCGTTACTTCATGCGTACTGGCTATTCTCCGCGTGCATCTATCGTGCATCCTACGGCTGGAGGGTGGGTTAACAAACTGAGCCCCACTCTAAACGAGACCTTACCATCCTATGTCACCATCAGTTGTGGAAATGATCACCCAGGCGCAGGATTTTTAGAGCCTAGCCTACAACCTCTTCCCGTTGGCAACCCGACTCAGGGTCTCAAAAACTCAGTAAAAGCACGCAAAGTCACTGAGTCAGATTTTAAGAAACAACTCCATCTTCGGAAAATGCTCGATGCTAAATTCGACGCGAAATACCATGATGGCCATAAGACTGTGAGAGCCTACAGCGAAGTGTACGATTCGGCTGTTAAACTCATGAAAAGTGAGGATCTAATCGCCTTTAACCTCTCTGACGAGACTCCCATAGCACACAAACTTTATGGTGACAGTCAGTTCGCTAAAGGCTGCATGCTAGCGAGACGTCTAGTAGAGAAAGGGGTGCGTTCGATTGAAGTCGAGCTTGGAGGTTTCGATTGGCACAACGACAATTTTCAACAAGCTGCAGAAAAGCTCCCAATACTAGATCAGGCAGTCTCAGCTCTACTCATTGATCTTAAAGCCAAGGGGATGCTAGACTCCACACTGGTCGTGCTAGCTACTGAATTTGGGCGAACACCAAAAGTAACTCCCGAAGGTGGGCGCAACCACTTCCCAAAAGCATTCTCGACCATCTTAGCTGGCGGAGGAATCAAAGGTGGAATGGTATATGGAGAGACTAATGCGACCGGTTCAAGTGTCGTAAAAGATCCAGTCAGCGCTGCGGACTTTAATGCTACTATTGGCCACGCCATGGGGCTAAAATATGACGAGACCATCTTCTCATCCAGCAAACGCCCCTTCAAAATGGCAGGGAGAAAAGGCAATGCGATAAAAAACATTTTTGTATGATACGCCATTAGTTTGCTAATTTTCGGCATACTCAGCCTCGCTATACAATAAAAGCATTTCTCACCTCGCGCTCACAGTATTTTTAACAATCTGAGGGACATCTCCGTTAAAACACATGGGGCGACCTTAGCTAAGTTTATATTACTGAATACTCAGCTATTGGCGGCGGTAGATATGAGCTAGCTCCACGCACGGCCGACCACTTAGCTGCAGCAGCCATGATGGCTGACCACCCAAACGAGGCTTGCACAGAAAACCTCTACAACCTTCCTTTCTTTATCCAAGCTAGCAGCAAGGAAGAGGCGCATCACGCATATTTAAAATTGCTGCGTAATGGGGAGCAACGCTCGATACACTAATAAAAGGAAACCGTGGTGACTATATAAGCAAACTATCATCTATCCTTACTTTGGCCACTGGCTGACAGCCAAGGACATTTAGGTTTACCATGCATGTCGAGCCTTGTCCGTAGCCAGAGCTGGCCCTACGCCCCTATGAAGATATTAGAGGAAACCTTTCTACACAGGCTTTAATGTGAAGCTACAAAAAGACCCAGGGTCTCGGATACTGTCGATGGCCAAAAAATCCTACTCGGATCAGATAATGCTGCCGCCATCATTCTACGCATTCGGGACCAACTGCTAGACCTAGACAAAGAAGTTATTGTAGGGAAAGAGCTATTCAAGGGGAAGTACCCACGATAGCAAAGAAGCTATCGGTGAAGCTCTCAAAAAAATTGATCTATCAAGCGTTGTCTCTGAGGAGCTAAAAGTGAAAATCTAATCAGAGTACTCTATCTCCGCCCTTGGAGCGCCCGCATCAGGGTGAGTTCGTCAGCATGCTCGAGTCCACCACCCGCAGGCATTCCTTGGGCGATCCGTGTGACACTACAATTTTTCTCAGACAACACCTCAGAAAGGTAGTTGGCTGTAGCTTCACCTTCCACATCGGAACTGAGAGCTAAAATTACCTCGACTTCGTATAACGACTCGACGCGTTTGAGTAGTTGGTTGATACGTAAATCTGACGGAGTTACATTATCCAGTGGTGAGAGTTTTCCTCCCAAGCAGTGATAATACCCACTAAATGCACCACTACGTTCTAAAGGTAAAACATCCGTTGCTTGCTCCACCACACAGACTAATTTGTCATCCCGGCTGTGATCATCACATACAGAACAGCCGTCATCCGTTGCAAAAAATCCGCAAGCTGGGCAAAGAGTCACATATTCATCAGCTTGGCTCAGTGCCTGAGCGAGTTCTAGCGGGTTACGTTTTTTGTGCTGGATCATCCAGACCGCCATCCTTTCGGCACTCCTTGGACCAACCCCTGGTAGACGCTTTAACTCAGCTATGAGTTCTTTAATTGGCTGTGGGTAATCTGCTCTCGACATAGCTTATTTGTCTTTCTTTTTCATTGGCCTGGGAACCATTTCCACTCTCATGCTTACTGCTTCCTTAGCTGTCACACCTACCTCACATGGCATGGCGTGTTGCCCACTATAAAGCATAGCGCATGCCCATGACCACAGCACCGCAATTCCCGTTACGACAGGTAACCAAAGTATCCCCCATAAAGCTAAACTCGGCATGAATCCTGCGAGTATGATCCCAGCCATCAGACCGATCAGCAAACGTCGCCACAACTGATCCGATGCTAAAGTAAAGTAAGCTACTCCCCAACTTACTATAAAGGCCACTAACCAATTCCATTCAGAGGAAATCACCTCTGGGTCTACCAAAAAAAAGGGCTCCCTTTCCCAAAATTGAGTCAATAAGCTAGTAGCCTCGTTTAGAAATCCCATCCTCTCCATGCTCACAGCTAGCACAGTTCCTGTCAGTGCACAAAGTAAAGCTGGCACTCTGACGGTGCCTACGGGGTTAGTAGTTTTGGATGACATGACGAATGTGTGCAACACTATAAGACTAGACTCAGAGGCAACTCAAGAGAATACCCCCCACTCAACTTAATCTAAAGTGAGATTTTCCCAACTCATCACAAATAGTTAATTTGTTAGTAGCGCATATCTCTATAAATGAGCATCTAAGAGTTTTAAACGACTTTTATCCTATCAATAGAAACAGCAAGATGCATCCTCAGACCTTACCTATGTGGCCACCTCAATGGGACATTACTAGATAGCGGCTACAATCACTCTCCCTAAAACCTTCAAAAAGGCAGGTTATAATACAGCTGACTTAGGCATGTGGCACCTCGGCATAGGTGAGCGAGTAATTCCAGTCGAGCTGAATAGTTAAGTCAAACCTGGTCCACTAGAGATCAGTTTTGGTTATTTTTTCTTACTACGAACCACCAACAATCGCCGGCCACTGAGCACTTCTAGCAAAGAAGCCGACAGCGGCAACGATTGTTCACAAATCTACCATAGTGGAAAATATCAAATCCACGAAGGGCGCATTCGCGTACCATTCATCGTGCAGTGGGAGGAAAAAAATCAAGCTAGGCAAGTCTGACGCCATAATTCATTAGATCTACTACCTTGCTAGCTTCGCTGAGCTATTAAGCGTCAAACGCGGAGCTGATGAAGCACGAGATAGTCAGAATGTACTTCCAGCTTTGCCAGGTTAAGACAGCAAAGAACTTCCATACATGCTTAAAGAAGCTGGGATTATTGCTCTGCGTAAAGACGACTAGAAATACATCCCCGCTCGAAAGACTAAAAAAGGAAAGAATGCCCCGTCCGCACAACCCTACGACCTAGCTACTGACCTAGCTACTGACCTAGCTTAGCAAAAGAGCATCACTACTGACAGGCCTGACAAAGTCAAAGAACACGCCCTTCTATACATGAAACTCAGTAAAGCAAAAGTTGGCGTTACCGCTGGAGATAAGTAGGCAAATTCTAGTCATATTCTTTAAAGATCAATTGGCTAGTGTGTCAATTGAGCTTTTTTGTATTCCTCTAGCCGACCCAAGCCGAGCTAAGCAATTCGGATAATCGCTCATGGCTGGTTGCTGAGCTCTTAGCGATGAACCCAGATTTATGAGCAAAATGCACGTCGTCACAAGAGTCAACTCTCGTAAAATCTAGACGTAAGTCATCGTTATAGCGGGACAAAGCATAACCTGTACCACGTCGATCAGGATACACCATAGCCACACATTCGAGCCCTTTACTTTCGATATATCTGCCCAGGCCAGCGGATGGTTCCCCCGTCATAGGATCAACTCTAGGAATGAATATCACTTTAAATTTTTGATCAATATCCCAAATTTCAGCCTGTTGGTCGATTTCCATCATACGCTCACGCATGCCTTTAAGAAAGTTTACCATATCCTCACCTATCATGCGCATCACCTCGTACACTGGCTGACCAGCCTCATGCTTTTCCTGTTTAGCAAAACGCCTCAATAGGGTGATATCGACTGGAGAATTGAGCTTAGCCATAGCTGATCGCTCAATACCTAACCATCTCGCTGTTTTTACAGCTCCGCGTGTATCTAACCATTCTGAAGTTTCTAGCCAATCGCAATACTGTCTAGCTTCTTCATAAAGACTTAAATGGCGAAGCACTAAGCTCAATGCGCAAGTTGGATCATGATCAGCTGGGAATTGATGGTGATCGAAATTCATCCTCGTAGGCTCATGCTCACCGCCTACATCCAACACGGCGATGGATGCATTTGCCACATCCTCATCTCTTGGTTCTTTCCGCAGAATAGGAACTCCGTACTCATAAATCATAAGACTACAGGCTAGGAAATCATCTTTATGTGCACCACCTGGATGGGTGATGATGTGCTTAATACTCATGTGCGAAACATCATACGGTTTACTAGAATGTCAATGGTGCGCACTTGTAAATAGGTAAATCACTGACAAATTAGGGCACATTGAATTACCCCGCTCATCTCACACTCAAAGCCCCCTATGCAGCACCTCTCATCTCAAATTTATTGGGAGAATTTGCGGAAGGAACCAGTAACTACCTTCAAACCCTATTTCCTCCCCACGGCAGACTCATGCGACGTGACCGCGATAACGTTAGCGATGTCCCCCAAGCTTTATAAAGGCCAAATCAGGCTCAATCCCAAGTGTCGATGCTGTGCAGGGATCCGCAATTGATATTTTCTACGACTACTTTCTCAGTAAGCACAGAAATAGCACTTACCCAATTGGTCATGCCACATACACCGTATCAATTTACCAATCTTAAATACACATCCACAATCGTGGATTAGAAAATTCAAGTGGGCCTACCCGTATATACTCAAATAGTAATTGTTGAGGAGCTATCAGTCCACTGATGGTGGAGAACTCCAAGCTGACACACGTGGACAGTCATAGATAAAATCCAGCCCCCATAGATTGAACTACAGACCTAAGCTCTCACTATTTCGCGTTTGAGGAAATTTCACCCAGTGTATACCTAAGGCTAACGGAATAAGCACACAAACCACACCGAAAAAATTAATTCACGACTTCCATGCATTCTCTCCAACGCTCGGCAAATGCCGGATTATCTTCAGACAATATCTCAGCACCAACACGAGCCTTGGAGTTCAACCCAGTCAAGTAAGTGTAGGCTACTAGCTGTTCACGCCGTTGAAATTTCTCATCATCACTCAATTGGCTGATAGAAATTTTCTTATGTATCGCTATCATGGTGTATGGGGATAAATCCCTCCAAACTAACAATTTTTCTTTATTCTTGGCCTCAACTAATAAGCCTTCACGTTTTGCTCCAAGTAATTTTTCGTACTCAACCATTCCATCCAATCGGCGCACAACAAAATCAGCCGATTTACCATCAAGAGCCGCAGTGGTTGATTTATACAGGGCTGCTACATTTTCAACTAGATATAGAATATTTTTTCTCCACAATTTATCTTCAGCATTGATCGCGCTCACGTTCTTGAGCTCCCTAATCACGCTATGAAAGTCATGTTGTTCCAAAGCTATTAACGAGTTTCGCTTTGCAGCTCTCCATTGTTGCTTATTCCTTTCTAGTTGCTCGATTTGAGCAGCAATGGCTCGTTCAGCCTTCCTTTCAATCTGCTGCATAGCAGCATTTATCTGACGCTGCCACTGAAGGGTATTGAAAGGTGCACGCCCTTTGGTTTTGAGATCATTCCTAGCTGTGAGAACCTCCACTAGTGCTTTTTTAGCCTCATCCACCGTCTTCGGTTCGAAGCCTTTTCTAAGTGGGCTTAGTAATTTCAAGTCAGATAAATAGGCGTCACACATTTGCTGATAGTACTCTAAGCCAGCTTGATCAGAATCCGTATTAGCTTGTTTTAGAGCCAAAAACAAAATCTCAGCATCTTGCCATAGCCCTTGGTCCCATTCCTTCAAGGCTGAAGCAAATAAGATCATGATGTCCAAATCATCATTCAGTTGGCTGACTTGATCTAGCTGAATGGACTTCAGCGCAAGCAGCTGCTCCATAGCTTTCTTTAATTTCTTATCAACTGGGGATAGCTGCTCCGTTTCTGACTTTGCTTGAATCTTTAAGATCTCCCGAAGAGCATCTCTAGCATTTTGAGATTCGCCCCCAAGCCACGCTGAAATAGCTGAACGCATTCCTGTCCAGTACATCGTTTCACTCTCAACCGATTTATTTTTGGCTAACTGAAGATAGCGCTCATGTGCTAACATGTATTTCCCTTGGGTCAAAAATGTCTGAGCATTGCGTAACTCCGCAGCGATTAGCACACGCATTGCTTCATCGTTCACCGCTGGATCCTCAACAGATTCAACTACTTCAACATCATCCTCCAGTGACTGCACTACTTTTTGGAAAGTCGTCTCAGTAGTCATCACTACTACTGCTATGATAATTGCCGCCACAACTACTGCCGCGATAATTAATGGATTTGAACTTTTTCGTTCTCTTTGGACGCGTCGACTTTGAGTGGGTTCAGAAAGTTCTTCAGGCTCATTGCCTGTACGAAAATACATTTCAACCTGGCGCAAGGCGGCAAGGAATTCGTCATAACTCTGAAAGCGCTCATTCTCGTCAAATGCCATGGCTTTATCGATTACTTCCGACAAAAATGGACTCACATCAGTGGTAACCTTACTCAGTCTTGCCACAGAAGTCTTGATCTTTAGCAACTCAGTCGTCGACCGTGTTTCAGTGGTGAACGGAGCCTTACCTGACAATGCATGGTAGAGAGTTGCGCCAAGTGCATAAATATCGCTACGTAAATCTTCTTCGCGTAATTCTAAAGTTTCAGGTGGAACATAGTAAGGAGTTGCCCAAATTTCATCCGCCACAGCTTTGCCGCCAGAAGTCATCAAAGCGAGGCCGAAATCAACAATCTTAGCATGTCCATTACCGTCTATGAGGATATTACCAGGCTTCATATCACGGTGAATAAGCCCCTCTAGGTGTGCTGCTTTTAAACCTTCAACAATTTCAATCGCTAGACGAGTCACCATCTCTTCAGACAGCTTCCCATCTTTTTGCATGAGCTGCTCTAGACTGTCGCCCACCACCAACTCCATCGCTATATAGTAACGATTGAAGGCTTGGCCAACAGTGTAGACACGTACCACGTTCGGGTGACTGATCGAAGCTGTAATTTTCGCCTCTTTTTCAAATTCTTCGATACGCTTAGCGTCTCGAGAGTAATCCTCATTCAGCAACTTGATGGCGACTTTACGCCCGAGAGTCTTGTCTCTTGCAGCAAACACCAAACTCATCCCACCTGAGCCCTGACGCCTTAAAATCTCATATGCTCCAATCTGGCACTTCACATGAGAAAGCTCACCACAATTAGGGCATTGCACATTTGTGTATGGAGGAAGTGTCGACACGTCCATAGCTTCGCCACAGGAACTGCAGCTCTCAACCTCGATCTCTAACGGGATATCCTCCATTGCGAGTGACACTAGGAATAAAATTCTCATATGGCACTGAAAAACTTTAGAAATCGGAAGTTTTTTCTGGCGTCCCACAGATTCTGACAAATCATCAGCACATGAAGATCCAAGTGGACGACAATACAGGTAAACGGCTCGATGTATTTTTGAGCACACAGTTACCGGAGCTCTCACGGGCTAGAATCCAGTCGTTACTCAAATCGGGAGACATTTTAGTCAATGGTCAAAAGGCAAAAGCCAAGAACTCCACCCAAGTTGGCGATTCAATTTTGGTGAATATACCCGAGCCTAAATCCGACACAGCTGAGCCCGAGGATATTCCAATAGAAGTCATTTACGAGGACGAAGACCTCATCGCCATCAACAAAACTTCTGGACTAGTAGTGCACCCAGCTGCAGGCAATGCCACAGGCACACTCGTCAACGCTTTGCTACATCATTGTGAAGGAAAGCTGGCTGGTATCGCGGGGGTGGAGCGCCCCGGCATCGTTCACCGTCTAGACAAAGACACGTCAGGCTGTATCGTCGTCGCCAAGACCGACAATGCCCACGTTGACATCGTACAACAATTCAAAGATCGCACAACTAAGAAACAATACCTAGCAGTCGTTAATGGCGTTCCAAATAAAGACAAAGACAGCATTTTTACTCAAATTGGACGCCACCCAGTCAATCGCCTAAAGATGGCAGTCGTCAACCCTGGCTCAGGAAAGCCAGCAATCACCGACTACACCAATTTAGGTACCGACGACGCCAGCAACAGCTCACTGATCCATTGTGACCTTCACACTGGGAGAACTCACCAGATTCGCGTGCATATGCTGTATCTAGGTTGCCCCATCCTTGGAGATCCTATCTACGCTAAACCAAATAGGCAAAAAGCCCAACCCGGCAGACTCATGCTCCACGCACGTTGCCTCAGTATAACCCACCCTCGCAGTGGCAAGCGCCTCACATTTCATGCCCCCCTACCTGCAGCATTTCTACCGTGGACTGACAGGTTCCTCCATGGTGTCGGTGAAGATTAGCTGCATCACAGCCGCGCCCGCTTTTCCATCACTTGGCTACAAAACTTTTCACTTCCCCTTGAAACGAACTTCCCCTACAAGCCTCTGCAACACAATGAGAAGAAACCTACGCACCTACATCTCACTCATTCTTATCGCCTTACCCTCCACACTTCTTGCTCAAGAAGTCAAAGAACCTGTGCGCCCTGGAACGATTCTCCTCTCAGCTTACCAAACTGTCTCTAACGCTGAAAAGCTTGAGGAAGAAGAAGCATTCAAAGATGCTTGGAATAAATACCATCAAGCCCTGCGCTATTACGAGTCACTCGCTGCTGCCCATCCAGCATGGAAACCTCATATCGTCCATGGCCGTATTGAAAAAACAAAGGGAGCGATCAAGCGTGTGGAACCAGAAGCTCAGAAAGCTTTCATGGCCGAGCAAGCCAAACTCCAACACTTGGTCATCGGAGAAGCATCCCAAAAGACTCTTCCCAACTCGGCTCCTCTGCATAGCAACAAAGGAGATCTCAAACAGCTCACACAACTCAACAACAGGGTCAACCGCCAACAAATTGAGCTAGAATCTTTAAAAAATAAACACACTGCGGAGAAGCTCAAATACACTCAACGCATCAACAAACTCCAAACAGAGCTGCGTAAAAACCAACAAGGACTTGGCAAGGAAAGCACGCAGACCCGTATGCTGAATGGTGAAATTGCACGCCTCCAACAAGAACTTAGGAAAAGTCAGCAACTTGGTAAAAATGACCAACAGAAACTACTTTCGAGTATTGAGGAATTACAACGCACACGCACAGTTCTCGCTACTGCACCATTGCGTGCGGATGTAGACAAGCTGAAACTTGAAAATAAAAGACAACAGGAAGAATTGATCCTGCTAGCCAAGGCTCACCGTAACGCTAAAAAATCTCTTGAAATAAAAACTCTTGAGAACCAAAAGCTCCTCAGAGAAACCAAGCTAACCAAAAACCTTTTAGCTCAGAGAACCGAGGACCTCGAAGCATCGCAGACAAACACAAAGGCAGTAGTCTCGAATATGCGTAAAGAAATCAACGCTCTCAAAGTCAAGTTAGCTGAAGCAAATGCTATCATCAATTCGCAAAAACGCGAAATGTCCGAACTCATTGAGCGACTTGCCGAGTCAGACTCCCTCAGCGAGGAACTTCGTCAAGACCTCGCTGACATGACAACAGAACGTGATCAATTGAGCCAAATGCTCAAACTCAGCGATGCGGACAGAGCCAAGGAACTAATGAAAGAGAACCTGCGGTTAGGTCGCGAACTTAGCACTGCTAAACAACACCTCGCCCAACTCAACTCCGACAAGAACGCAGCGCTCGATAGAGTCACTCAAGCGGAAAACGATGTAGCCATTGCTAAACACCAACTCATAATAAAACGTAAAGAAAACATCCAGTTTCGCAAACGGGTCAGCAACCTAGAATCCACACTCAAAGCCACTCGGGAACAACTCGCTGTTAAAGCTAGTCAGCCACTAGCCGACGAAACTGCACGCGAAGAAGCCGAGCTACTTAAGAAAACTGTCAACCGCCTCATCGCCCAGTCCTCACGACGCGCCCAGGCCGAACGCCTACTGTGGAATGAGTACCAGCGCTCAGCTGTACCCAATCCTGATTTCGAAAAAGAATACCTCGCAGCCGGTGGGGAGCAACTTCAGCTTACTCAGCGAGAGCGAGACATGCTCCTAGAGCACAAGTCCGAAGGAACGCTCCACAGCCCACTTAGCAGAAGTAATAGACAAAGCCAAGATCTAGCTCAAGCTGTCGCCAAAGAAAAGATCGGCACCTATCACGCTATCGCCAGACGACTGGTTGAGAAAAACAACCTAGACTTCGCCAAAGACATCTATGATGAAGCGTACGATGCCATTCCTGACTATAGCTTCCTAATCAATCGAGGAGTAATCCGGATGCGCCTTGGGGAAGTAGAAGATGCCGAAGCGATCTTTGAATTAGGTACTTCCCTGCGTCCAAGAAGCCCATACACACACTTTATGCTAGGCATGTCACGCTACCACCAAAACAATGACGACTTAGCAGCCCAATCAATCGACCGAGCAATTGACCTCAAACCTGACTACAAAGAAGCATTCCTCTACCGAGGCATCATTGAAGCTCAGAATAGTCGTTACTCTAAGGCCCTAGACCTCTTCCAAAGTGCCGTTGAGCTCGATCCTGAATATCCGGCGGCCTACTACAACATAGCTCAAGTACATTTCCTCAATGCCGATAAGAACAAAGCCAAAAAGTCATACAACGATGGTCTTCGTGCGGGCTTAGCTCCTAATCTCGAGTTCGAACGCAAGCTCGGATTCGACAAATCGGCTCGATAACCGCTGACTCACTTAGTCTGCATAAAGCGAGTTCACAGATCTAGTTTTCACCCTGGTCCTAGCCCTGAAGTCATGCGCTTCACCTTAGTACTATAAAAGTATTGAACGTCAATTGGCTGAATAATCCTGGTTTAATGTTTACCTTGTTAACCCGAAGTCTGATAGGATCATTCTAGGTACTTTGGCTTAGCGCTCTGAGCTGGGCTGATAGAGCTTCACATAGCTTTTCCGTTCTCAGCACAACATTTTTTTACTGGCTGAGACGAGCGGCTAGCTTAAATCCTATTAACTTTTGGGTCAGAGTGCCAAAATCAAGGATTCTGAATGATCTTGTTTGCTCACGCCCTTGAAGCCTTTACCGAGGTTTAGCAACTTCTTACACGCTTTGAATTGGGTCTCGATATCGCAGCGCAGTGCATAGATTTCCAAGAGTTCCCTAGAGGTTACATCAGGGCTAATATTAGTGAGGTGGAGTATATGCCATCTATCGGGCACAAGGTATTGAGAGCCAGCGCAAACTTTGCACTCGGCCTTACCAGCTCTGCGTCTTTGTTTAGCGGTCTTCCTGTCCGATCTTACAGCGACGCCCACGTATCGCGCATCTACCATCTGAGACAGCCTTATCAATAAAGTTGTTAGATGGAGATTGAAGGCGCTTTTCTAACGAGAATCCGTTGCTAAAGTAATTGCACATTGCCAGGATCAAGCGTGAGCCAGAATACAGATATTCCACCTGTGAGCTTAAAGCTCTCAGAGACGAAGTAGCCATATCTAGAACAACATATCTCTAGGCTTCATTGGGTTGAGCCGATACTTACCTATTGATTTATCTTAATAATTTCCATGCGTAAACCTCTCATGGACAGGCGCTCATTATTAATGGGGCGGAAAATTAGGCAGCATAGGATATTTTTGATGAGTTGAAGTATTTCTGAATCCTCGTCTGCCTCTTAGCCAAACTCCTGACTTGAGTTTTAACCTGCTCCTTGAATT
>NZ_JBDOPO010000210.1:0-14119 GCF_039830215.1 Rubritalea sp.
TTGCTAAGTATGCCTACTTCTTCGGAGATAATGATACCACAAATAAGTTCGATGATAACATTGCTCAACTTTCTGTAGAACTTAACTACACATTCTGATCACCCAAACCATGATAATCTAGTAAGCTGAATCATCTGCCCCATGAATTTAGTTCATGGGGCAGATCTTTTTGTGGCACGCCCTGTGCTCAAGAGAATGCATGCAAGGTGGCAATAAATTTATGAAAAAGAGAGTAATAGTTATAGGAAATGGAATGGTCGGTTACAAGTTTTGTGAACGTCTCGTGGATAAAGATACTGCGAACAAATTTCAGATCGTCACGTTCTGCGAAGAACCTCGCCCTGCCTATGACCGAGTACACCTATCCGAGTACTTTACTGGAAAAGCCGCTGAAGACCTCAGTATGGCCAAGTTCGGTTGGTACGAAGAAAATGATGTAGAACTCCACGTTGGCGAAAAAGTAACCCAGATTGATAAAGTAGCAAAGCGCGTGATCACCTCATCAGGAAAAGTGGTCGCGTACGACAAGTTAGTCATGGCTACAGGCTCCGCTCCTTTTGTGCCTCCTGTTCCAGGTATCGATAAAGAAGGAGTCTTTGTCTACCGTACAATCGAAGATCTCGACGCGATCAAGGAATATTCAAAGACAGCCAAATCGTGCGCCGTTATTGGTGGTGGTTTACTCGGTCTAGAAGCAGCTAAAGCGGCGCAAGATCTCGGCCTGCGTACACATGTTGTAGAGTTTGCTCCACGTCTCATGCCCAGACAGTTAGATGAAGAAGCGGGAATTCTCCTTAAAGATATTATTGCAGATCGTGGTATTCAAGTGCACCTCTCAAAGTCCACTTCCAACATTGCTGGTGATGGTAAAGTAAAGGCCATGGAGTTCGCCGACGGCTCTGAACTCAAGGTCGACATGATTATCGTTTCCGCAGGCATCAAGCCTCGTGACGAACTTGCCAGAGATGCTGGAATCGAAGTTGGACCTCGTGGAGGCATCCAAGTTGATAGCTACCTCCTTACAAATGATCCTAATATCTTTGCTATTGGCGAATGCGCTCTCTACGAAGGAATGATATACGGTCTCATAGCACCAGGCTACCAAATGGCTGATGCAGTGAGTGAACTACTCATTGGTAATGAAGCAACCTTCACCGGTGCTGATATGTCCACAAAGCTCAAGCTCATCGGTACAGACGTGGCAAGTTTCGGCGCGATTGACATTCCCGATGGTTCCCATGCTAGTGAAATCGTCATCAATGACAGCCACGGCAAACTCTACAAGAAACTGGTAGTCTCTGAAGATGGCAAAAATTTACTAGGTGGTATTTTAGTCGGTGATGCTAGTGCTTACGGCTCCCTCCATCAGATGTATCTCAATGAGATACCGATTAAATGCGACCCAATTCAGCTTATTATGCCCGCCAGCGATGGCGAGCCAGCAGGTGTTGGTGTAGGCGACCTCCCTGACTCAGCACAGATATGCTCCTGTGAAGCAGTCACTAAAGGTGACCTTTGTTCAGCAATCGAAAATGGTTGCGATACAGTCGCTAGTCTCAAATCATGCACCAAGGCCGGTACTGGATGTGGTGGTTGCGTTCCAATGATGACCGACCTCTTCAAGCAGAAGATGCGTGAATCTGGAGTAGAAGTTAGCGATCGTCTCTGTGAGCACTTCGATTTATCCCGCACGGAAATGTACCAAGTCGTTCGTGCAACAGGTATAAAAACCTTTGATGAACTCCTCATGAAACATGGCTCTGGTCTTGGTTGTGAAATTTGTAAGCCAGCAGCAGCATCTATCCTTGCTTCCACTTGGAACCTGCCAATTCTCGAGCACGCACCTCTACAGGACTCTAACGATGCCTTCCTCGCTAACATCCAGCAAGACGGAACCTACTCGGTTATCCCCCGCATCCCTGGTGGTGAAATCACTCCTGATAAACTCATCGTCATTGGTGAAGTCGCCAAGAAATACAATCTCTACATGAAGCTCACAGGTGGTCAGCGAATTGATCTTCTAGGAGCCCGTGCAGCCGATCTACCACCCATTTGGAAAGAGCTCATCGATGCTGGATTCGAATCAGGTCACGCCTATGGTAAAGCTCTTCGTACAGTAAAGTCCTGTGTTGGCTCGACTTGGTGTCGTTTCGGTGTCCAAGACTCAACGACACTCGCCATAGATATTGAAAAGCGTTACCGAGGTATCCGTTCACCGCACAAACTGAAGGGTGGCGTGTCAGGCTGCACTCGCGAATGCGCAGAAGCTCGCAGCAAGGACTTCGGTATCATCGCCACAGAAAAAGGATGGAACCTCTATGTATGCGGAAATGGCGGTATCACACCACGCCACGGTGACCTCTTCGCCACAGACATTGACCGTGAGACTCTGATCAAATATATCGATCGTTTCCTCATGTACTACATCAAGACAGCCGACAGACTTGAGCGCACATCCACATGGATGACTAAACTCGAAGGCGGCCTAGCGCACCTTCAAGACGTGGTGATCAATGACTCCCTCGGTATCTGTGATGAGCTCGAAAGCCAAATGGCCCACCTCATCGGGACATACGAATGCGAGTGGAAAAACGCGATTGACGATCCAGAAAAACTCAAGCGCTTCAGTCACTTCCAGAACACAGATGAAGTAGACGAAACTGTCGAATTTGTGGACCTCCGCGGTCAGATCTGCCCAGCCCGCCTCAATGAAGCAAATGAGGAAGAATCTGGTGAACTCGCTAACGCATAAATCAAATAAAATACTTACTATGATCAATGAATCAACATGGACAAATATCGGTCCAATTTCTAACTACCCACTCAACCTTGGTAGCTGTGTGAAGGTCGGCGGCAAACAAATCGCAATCTTCAATCTACCAACAAAACAACAGTGGTACGCAGTTCAAAACTTCAACCCGCAAAACCGACGCATGGTGCTCTCACGTGGGCTCACTGGCGATGCCGATGGTGTGCCAATCGTTATCTGCCCACTCCATAAGTACCGTTATTCGTTAGAAACTGGCGAGTGTCTAACGGAGAGTACCTACAGCCTCGAAACCTTCCCAATCAAAGTCGATGGGGACACGTTGGTTATCGAGACGTAACAGGCTCAACCACTTCACCACAAAATTTTTGCCGCGTAGGCGTCTAACTGAGAAATCGGTTAGGCGTCTTACTTTTTTTGCTGCTAGCTGAACTTACGCTCCAGTTCCTTCAAAGAAAGGTGGATCACAGTCGGACGGCCGTCTGGTGCGCAATAAGGTAGGTCACACTGGAACAATGCTCCTAGGAATTGTTCATTACCATTCCGTTTAGCCACTTCATTGCAAGCTGCCCGTTTGGCTAACTTCTCAGCGAACACCTGAAACGCCATCGATTTGGCACGCTTGCCGCCTACGGTCTCCACTAACTCATCGATCAGTGCGGAGATGAAAGCACGCGGGTCTTTATCGCCTAAGACCGCTGGCATACTTCGGACCTGGATCGTTCCCCCACCAAATGGTTCGAGACTGATTCCAGCCTCCGTGAAGTTCTCCAGATTGGTCATAACCACATCGAAGTCTCTTGGGTCTAGATCAACCAATTCTGGGACCAACAACCCTTGAGATTCCAAGCCACCGGCCTCATCATCTAGCAAAGACTCGTACACCATTCGCTCTCTAGCAGCCTTGGGGTCCATGACAACTAATCCGTCATCCCCTTGAAGTAAAATGTACCGGTCGTGCAATACTCCAAGAATTGAAAACTGGGGGGAATCTTTAACATCAGCCTCTATTTCTAGCTCTTTTTGTTCAGCCTTGGCCTTCACCGCGAACTTAGCTTTAACATCGGCTTCTGTTGGGCTGACATGTAAAATTGATTGAGGCGATGCCGCCGAGACTGGTTCGCGAGAATGGACCGGTGGGTGAACCTCTGGCTCAGAGGTTTTTTCAAAGGGTTTCCTAAGCGGAGAACTAGAACCATCCTTACGCGATATAATTTTGGGCTCACCACGCAGTGAACTAGCTGATTCAGATTTGGCCACCAAGGCTGCCTCAACGGCGGTTAGAACCAAGTGGCGTACTTCAAAAGGTTTATGGAAGCGGACTTCTTTTTTCGCGGGGTGAACATTCACGTCCACCAACTTTGGGTCCATCTCTATCCATAACCATGCCGATGGATTCAGTCCATCCGACACAGCTCCTTTGAAAGCATCTTTGAGTGCTCGACTAATAGCTGGGTCCTCGATCGGTCGTCCATTGAGGAAGACAAATTGCTGACGTCTCCCCTTTCGTGCAAATTCGGCAGGCAATACGTAGCCATGTACTTCCATGTCCGACTCCTCACAGGCTGGTACTTCAATCAATGCTTTGCCCGCGTCAGTGCCAGCAATACCCGATATGCGCATCCGCTTATCATTAGTTGCGGGTAGGTCAAATACTGTGCGTCCATCTTTGCGCATAGTGAATCGCACACTCGGCCATGCCAATGCATGGAGTTTCACTTGGTGTTCAACGTGAGCGCTCTCAGTCGATTCGGCACGCATAAATTTACGGCGCGCTGGGATATTGAAAAATAACTGGCGAATCTCAAAAATGGTCCCTGGCTGTAGTCCGGCCACTTTCACATCCTGCACAATGCCTCCATCGACTATGATCTCAGTCCCTTCGACGGATTCGTGCTCACGAGTTGCTAGGCGAAATTTCGAGACTGATGCAATACTGGGAACTGCCTCACCGCGAAATCCCATCGTTGTGATTGCCGAGAGTTGTTTGGCATTTTTAAGTTTACTTGTAGCATGGCGCTCTAGGCACATCAGCGCATCTTCCTTGCCCATACCAGAGCCGTCATCAGTGATTTTGATAAGGCTAGCTCCCCCTTTTTGTATTTCGACCTCTATCGATTTCGCACCTGCATCGATCGAATTTTCCACCATTTCCTTTACCACGCTGGCTGGGCGTTCAACCACTTCACCCGCCGCTACTTGGCTGGCTAGAACATCTGGAAGTATCGCTATCTTTGGCATCAAAAGAAAAGTGCCTTCCTCGACTGAAGAAACAATCCCGAATTTCAGAAATTACGACTAGATCTGGGCACGCCAAACCCCAGCTTGGCTGCAAGTATTATTCTCCAAGCCAGAGTAAACCCACAGCTTCGATATCAATATCTTTTTTGTAGGGCTTGATGCTCACCGTCTCTAACTCCAGAGCACTCGGATCAAACTTTTTCTCCAAGGCATCGATATCCTCAGCTAATTCCGATCGCATCTCCTGAATCAAAGCCTGAATATCACCTACTTTTGCCTCAGCCACTTCGACATCTCGGTGTTGCTGTGCGGCCCTACCTGCTGATCTCGCTGATGAGGCCCCCCGGCGCACATTCGCTGAGGAAAGTTTCTTGGATCCGAGCAAGACACCAAAGATCGTATTCAAAATACTAGCACCCGCATCGATTTTTGCTGATTGAGCCTGCGCCATCTCCCGATCCACAGCTGCGTACGCGCGGGAAAGTTGGTTCTGTTTGGTGCGCAGTTTACCCTGCATTTTGTCGCGTAATTTTTCAATTGCAGCATCCCGCACTTCACGAGAATCGTGCGTGAGCCGCGCTCTAAACTCGCCTTCGCCTTCTCCCATTTTTGAATACACCTTCACCAGTGGAGCATAGAAAACATGGACTCGCTCAGAGCGGTAGATCTGATCCTCCCAATCCTCTTCCACACTCTTGTAGTTTGCTTGATTCATGGCATAGCCAGCTAAAGGAGTGAAATCGGAATCAGGCTCGGGTTCACTTGAAAGCTGGTCTAAAGACGTCTCACAACTTACCATTTCATTCCAATCAATCCCCGACTCTCGGATTGGGTTGATCAAACGGAGTACTCGAGATCCGTCGACTCCCGACTTCGTGTTGTGAAAATAGATTCTAGCTTGGCGCAAAAGGTGTGGCGAATACTGACCCTCACCGACAAACCACTCACTTACACCATTGCCTAGCGGTGGCCTAGCTGTGCGCTTAGCAGCTTGATTGCCAGAACTTGGCAATGCCATTGGATTGCTGGACGTGGAAACTTGTTTTGAGTCAATATCCCAAGCAGCCCGCTTCGGGTCCATTAGCGACTTTATTTGCGAGCGTGTCAGTGGCCCTCGCATGTAGCTCATTACCCACCTAACATGAAATACCGTCAGCGCGCCGTCATGCACGTTATTCATCAAGAAAACGCGGCTATCTAGGCCAGCTAACAATTTCTCCATCTCCTTACGATCAAAGCCCCCGTCTTGCAAAGCGGCAGCACCCTCGAGCCCATCTAGCACACGCATCTTGTCCCGCTCAGTTTGTAGTCTCCCTAACCACCACGTGCCAATATTTGAAAGCGCCTTGTAATCAAGGTCGACTGGATTCTGCGTCGCGAGTAATGCCCCCAGACCAAACGCCCGTCCTTGTTTGAGGATTGTCATTATCGGTTTTTTTGACGGTGGATTGGCGCTAGGTGGAAGATAACCATAGATCTCATCCATATAAAGCATCGTCCGAAGGCTAGTAGTTCCGCTCTGAGTGCGCATCCAAGCTAACATTTTGTTGAGTAGAATGCTGACAAAGAACATGCGCTCGCTGTCGCTAAGGTGCGCTATGGAAAAGATAGAGATCCTTGCCTTGCCGTTGTCTTGGAAGAGGAACTTTTGAATATCTAAGTCTGGCCCCTGCATCCATGTGCTGAAACCTGGAGAAGCGATTAGATTGTTAAAGCGTATTGCTAGCTCCTGCCTCTTTTTTGCGGGGTAGTATGACTCAAGGTCAATCACACCCACTTTACCAAAGGGAGGTTTTTGGATGGTACGTATTAGACTCTCCATCGTTAGGCTCTCACCAGCCTGCCAGTGGTGGTTAAAAATAGTGCTCAAGAGCACAGCTTCAGCACTCTGAATGCTGTCTTCATCGATCCCTACTAAAGAAAGCAAGGAGCTCACTGAACTCTCAATATAGTCACCTAGTAACTCACTATCATCAAGCACCTCAAATGGTGGTGCAGCCAATGATCCTAAAATCGAGACTGGAACACCAGCTCTACTGCCCGGCGTGAAAATATTGACGTCTACATTGCCTCTAAAGGATCGGACACGCTCCGAATCCTGGCCCCAGTCAGCAGTTCCCTTCTGCCACATTCTAGCTGTCTTCTCGGCGAACTCATCGGGACTGAGACCTTTCTTTTGTGCGTCCGACTCATTTATCCAAGGCCGAAAGTCTGAGCCTTTGAACTCAGGAAATGTGAGCATCAAGTTCGCAATGTCCCCTTTCGGGTCTATCACAATGGCGGGAATATTATCCATTGCGGCTTCTTCTAGCAGGCTCAAACATAGACCCGTTTTTCCCGAACCAGTCATTCCTAGCACAACACCATGTGTCACTAAATCTTTTGAATCATAAAGAACTATATCGTCTTCCAGAGATTTTTTAGATTGGTCGTATTCACGTCCTAAGTAGAAGGAACCTAATTTCTCGAAAGCGCTTTGCTCAATATGCATGCTCTAGCAATACGATGCTCATGCAGCACCATGCAAGAAAACTCAGCGTATTGTGATATTCCTGCTTTCCAGATCTCCCTCTAGACATTTTAATAGTACTACTTTGAGTCACCCAACGATATCGCCGCCACGCGCTTGGGCTGAGATTTGCTTCTCCGCCCTCAAACATAATTTAGCGTATATTCGCAATCATTCTAAACAGAAGGTTATGGCTGTACTGAAAGCTGGTGCCTATGGTCATGGAATTGAGCAGATTGCTTTAGCGATAGATTCTGAGGAACTTGCTTACTTCGGCGTTGCTAGTGTCATCGAAGCCAGAAAGCTCAGCGATGCAGGTATACAAACTCCAATCTACCTACTTGGTCCCACACTCCCTGATGAACGAAAGGAGATCATTGAGAATGGTTGGACACCCAGCATTTCCTCACTCGAAGAGGCTGATGACTTCAATCAGCTCGCTATCGATGGCAACGCGAATCCGGTGCATATCACACTGGACACAGGTATGGGCCGCGGTGGTTTTCTGCCGGCAGCTTTAGACAACGCAGTTGATTATGTTAGTAATCTCCCGAATATAAAAATCGAAGGCATCGGTTCACACCTTCCTAGCGCAGATGAAGACCGAGGATTCACCCTCCAACAATTTACAACCTTCGAAGCTGCTGTCGAGGGGAAGCCATATAAATACATTCACCTCGCAAATTCTGCAGGACTGCTAGACTATTCATCAAGTGTAACAAATCTAGCGAGACCTGGACTCATGTTGTATGGCATTGCGCCTATCACAAGTTACCAACATGAGCTTCAACCTGTAATGACTCTGAAGTCGCGCGTCTCACTTATCCGCACTTTACCTGCTGGGCACGGCGTTTCTTATGGCCGAGATGCCATTTTAAAGAGCGACACACGCGTGGCAACAATAGGAGCTGGCTATGGTGATGGTTACCCACGAGCTCTCTCCAACAACGGTGCTGAAGTCCTCATTCGAGGTCAGCGCTGCCCGGTGTTAGGGCGAGTCACAATGGATCAGATAATGGTGGATGTGAATGATCTCCCAAGCTGTAAATCTGGCGATGAAGTCGAACTCTTTGGAGTTAACATCCTCGTTTCTGAAATTGCAGAAAGAGCGAACACCATCGCATGGGAAGTTCTCACAGGCATAACCCCACGCGTCACCCGCATTTATCAATAGTCAATTCTTGGTGCGCTGAGTTCACCAAAGATATCTCTCCCAGCCACCTCACCGAGAGCGCGAAGCTCCTTCACAAGCACCAGCCAAGCCGGCTCCCCACCCTCATCTGTGCGACCACAATGCGTGCACGAAGCAAAGCCTGGGTAACTGTCTGTCTTCTGTGGGTCTGCATCTAACTGCACAATCGTAATAATTGGTCGAGGGCGAGATTTTGATTTGGGTAGAATAACAATTGGGTGAATCCAGCACGTTAGAGGTTTGAGGTACCAATCACCTAAATTATCCTCCATGCACAAACGTTGGATGCCACAACGACCAATGCTATCAAGAAATACGCAACGGGTCTTCTCAAAATGCTCAGGGAAATCGTTAGCTAGCTCGCCAGCTTCAGCCGGTCTAGTCGCCGTCTTTTGCGCCATACCATCTCGCACTTTCACCACGGTTACTTTGGGTAATGTAAGCCCGTAACCGACAAACCTCTCACGTTCATTGTCGACTAAGCAGTTTATCCCTTTAGCTTCCTCATCTGAGAGGTAAACGCCATCGTAACAGCAAGTGGCTGAGCACCGTTTGAGTGTACAATGCTTTAGTAGTGTTTCAAATGCCTCGTGATCGACTAAGGCTTCTGCCACCTGCATCCGCAGATCTGAAGCAGTCTCCGTGTAATGAGTATGTTTAGACATGTCTAAAGGCCTGACATGTTCCACAGTTCCCAACCACCTTTAAAAATGCTCACATTGTAACCAGACTTGGATAGAGCTTGCGCCATCACACCCGAGTCTGAGCAATTCTCGCTCTGGCAGTAGATGACAATTTCTTTACCTGCTGAAGCTGCAGCATCCAGTGTCCTTTTTGAATTTTCGAAACTCTTATCGAATTTTTTCAATGGAAGGCTATGAGCTCCCTCAATATGGCCTAGCCTGTAGAATATCGGTGGCCTAGTATCAAGCAGTAGTATTGAGCCAGATTGGTGAAGCTCGAAAACTTTCTCGATCGTTAGTTCTCGTATCAATAAATGCTTTTTAAGTTTCTCCTTGGTCTCCCCAGCATCTGAGGATTGCTTCTTAGTTGGTTGAGTGTGATTCTCCGCGGCCTTCTCAGATAGTATACTTGTGCAGCTACTGAGCACACTGCCCCCAACTAGGATGAATATTGCTGAGATTGTTTTCATGGTGAAGTGGTCTTCTAAACGTTGCCAAAGGTTTGAAATTTATAGTGAAATTTTGACAACATTACCGATGGAGTCTTATTATTGGTGATTGGGCTGCTTTGGGCAATCTATTTGTGTCGTTTGCTTTTGTTGCCTTCGGCTGGCTTAAGCTGTCTTTCGTTGGGTTTCTTGGGAGGCGCTCCATGGTGTTTAGTTTGAGAGAGATTGTTGCCTTTTACAAGGGTATAGAACTCCATCCAGTCATCAATTAAAGCTTCTAATTCTAGTACGCTGCTGTAGCTCCAGAGCCTGAGTTTCTCATACTTGATACTCCACCAGAAGCGCTCGATAAACACGTTGTCTAGTCAGCACCCTTTGTCGTCCATGCTCACCGGGCTACCTGTAGACATGAATTAATTACTCAACCACCTAATAATAAACAATTTATCAATCGTGTTACACTTTCCGTTAAAGTACTGCGCGTGTGTGCCATTCCATCATGACAATCAATCAAGCAGCACGTCGTGGTATTGGTATGTATGTGATATCAGTGCACTAGACTCCATATGCAGTCGTCACAGGAGTGCCTGTGAGAAGACAAGAGTGAATCTTATGATTTTTCTCAATAATCTTAAATGTTTTGGTGTGAGAAGGTTACAATTGATCGCGAGTAAAGCTGAGTGAAACCTAACTGAACGCGCATGCTGAGTATCAATCATAGGTTTTCGCTGTTGTTTAGAAGAAAGTCCTTCTTTAGTAGAAGTAATCTCACTGATTCTCCAGCTGAGCCTCTTTGAATTCGAGTTTTTCACTTCTTTCTTGGTGGTATGAGGGCTTTCAAAAAGCAGAATCAATCGAGGATCTAACTCCTTTTTCCAATGCATGAGCTAGGGAATGAGCTAATTAGTACTCCTGAATGATGTCACTTACTGAATGAGTAATGTTGAGAAATTTGGTGGCGATACGTGTATTATTTTTCCGCACTGAGGTGTATTTTTCTAACGTTTCATGTGTCCACTTTTCAGTGATTCTGCTACCGATGCACAATCAGATATTTCAATATGCTATTGGCACTGTTTTTCAGTTCCTCATCTCTCCCTAAAGAAATGAAAAAAGTGTCATTGTGGTGTAACCTACCAGCTAAATTTGAGTAGTAAGATTATTATCTACAGCATACTGCTAGTAAATATAAGTCCATTTCAACAAAGGTTTATTATTGTAAGGCCCAGCTCTGCAGCCTAGTCTACCACCACACCGATCAATTAATTTATGCCAAGAATCATCATCACCGAACCAGGGAAATCACCACAACCCTACCGCCTAAAAATTGACCGCGCTGAAACAAAAATTGGTCGCGGCGGTGACAATGCAATTAAGATAGAAGCTGGTTCAGCCTCCACCAACCACTGTGTCATGAAACGTGAAAGTGGTGGCTTCACCCTAGAAGATCTCGACTCTACTAACGGGATCAAAATCGATGGGACACGCTTTCAGGTGATTGATCTAGAAGATGGAATTTCTGTCTACATCGGCGACGACGTTATTCTTGAGTTTACTCTAACCGAAGAAGAGATCAAAGTACTCGCTTCAGAAGAATTCGAGAGCAAGCAGCAAGCCATGCTCCCCAAGATCAAGCAGGCTCCCGCAGAAAAAGAAACAATCGCTGAAGAGGCATTTTTTGAGGAGGACGATGCGCTGGATCTTGATGAGGAAGAAGACGAAGAGGATGATTACATTCCACCAGCTACTGCTAAAAGCGGCATGAATGGAATCCTATTTGCTATTCTTGCCATTCTTGCGCTCGCTCTAGGTTTTTACATAAGGCACTATCAAGACGTTCTATCCGCACCAAAAGAACCTACTGAGGTGCCAGCTACTGCACTGGTCTCTGCGATTCTTCCTACGGAGTAATCTAGGGACGTTTTTGTGTCCAAGCAGCATTACCATAACGCGCCTTCACTATTTTTGAGACATCACCGAGAGCGGTGATGTCTTTTTCTTTCACCCTAGTGGATAGAGACTCAATGAAGGCCGTAACCCAAGGCACACCATTCTCCACCCCTTGCACGCTTCCCTGATGCAGCAAGCCGTAACGCGATCGTCGTTGCCCAGCACCAGCCAATTTTTGTCCATCAGTCCCGATAATATCAAAGGCAACTGGCTTAACGAAGCACGACCGAGCATCGCTATCCGAATTATCCTCAGTCAATGCACACTCCACCCCACAAGCCTGCATCGACTCAGCTAGAGCATGATGAATATGAGCATAACTTGCATTGCCGCGCTGTTGTTCCATAGGGTGTCCCATTGGAATACTCAGTGTGTAGGTCACATCCACTCGGTGATCTACAATACCACCACCTGTCCAGCGCCTGATATACTCGATATCTGGTCCTGGGAAATCACGCACAGCGTCACTTAGTTTTTCAAAATAACCAAAACTCACTGCAGCGTCTCGCCAATTATAAATACGTAATAGCGGAAGCTCCCCACCTCTATGGTGCAGAATTTCATCCACCGCCATATTCTCAGCACCACTCCGCGCAAGAGGATCAATCCATACTTCTAGCTCTGAAAATATTGCCATCTGACCTCTGTTGTAGAGAGATTTATAGACTCCCACAAACTAATACTTGAATCCTTGACTGATAAGCGCAATGTCCATCGGTGTGAACCATTCTCCAACTGAAGACTTACGCATCAAAGCCATTTCCCCTCTCATCTCACCGGCGGTGCTGTCCTACTACCTACCAATCACCGATAAAGCGGCTGATACGGTAACCAAAGCACGTCAAGAAGCTGAGGATATCCTCCTCGGCAAAGACGACCGGATCCTCGTTGTCGTTGGACCTTGTTCCATTCACGACACTAGTGCCGCCCTTGAGTACGCTGAGCGCCTCAAGGTTCTAGCTGACCGCTACAAAGAAGACCTCTGCATCATCATGCGCGTCTACTTTGAGAAGCCTCGCACCACTGTCGGCTGGAAAGGTCTTATCAATGACCCGCACCTCGACGGCTCATTCGACATCAACCGCGGACTTCGCATCGCACGTGAGCTACTACTCGAACTCAACACTATGGGCATGCCTGCAGCCACTGAGTTTCTCGATGCCATTTCACCACAGTTCGTAGCCGACCTCATTTCTTGGGGAGCTATTGGAGCACGTACCACAGAGTCACAAGTGCACCGCGAACTAGCTTCAGGCCTCTCCATGCCAATCGGCTTCAAGAATGGCACTGGCGGTTCTATCCAAATTGCACTCGATGCGATTCAGGCAGCCCAAGGCTCACACCACTTCCTCTCCGTCACCAAACAAGGCGTCTCAGCCATTGTTACAACTGAAGGAAACAACGCTGGCCACATCATTCTCCGCGGTTCATCTGACGGCCCAAATTTCTCTAAAGAACATGTCGCCGCTTGCGCCGCTCGCCTCACGGCTAAAGGGCTTCCTGAGCAACTCATGGTCGACGCCTCACATGGCAACTCTAAGAAAGACTACCGCAACCAGCCAGCTGTGATCGAGGATCTCTGCACGCAGGTTGCAGCAGGCTCCAAGGCTGTCGCGTCCGTAATGATCGAGTCTAACCTCATCGAAGGCGCGCAGAAACTTGGTGATGATCCATCAAAGCTAGTCTACGGCCAGTCTGTCACCGACCAATGCATCAGCTGGCAGAGCACTGAGAACGTCCTTGAGGCCCTCTCAACTGCTGTAAAAGCGCGCAGATCACTCTAATTTCGATTAGAAGCAATTTAAAATCCACAGCCGATCGGCAATTTACTTCCGCTCGGCTGTTTTTATGTGCAACCTAGATTTCAAGCGCATCCCTGCCTATTCTTCATAAAGGGTCGTCCGCTCTAAGATTATAAATGGCTTACAAAGCGTATGCAATCATACAGCTAATCATTGAAATTTCATAATTATTGCCAAACTAAAAAAAACTCCGGAATTGATGCAGTTTTTTGTTGCATCTAGAGCCGACTGAGCGTAATTATTCGCCCGCAGCCACTCGGCAGCAACATATAGGCCTATAGTGTAATGGTAACACTCCGGATTTTGATTCCGTCATTCCAGGTTCGAGCCCTGGTAGGCCTACCATTTAATTTCATAAGGTGCCGCTAATATACTTCAGCGGCTCTTTTTTTTACCATGATATCTATGCTTCATATAGATGTAATAAAGACGTAGTAAGCAAACTACATTTCATGTGTTTTTTACCACCTTGGATTCAAACCGGAAGTGCACCGCTTAACTTGAACAACGGCCCAGATGCTGATTA
>NZ_JBDOPO010000235.1:0-3140 GCF_039830215.1 Rubritalea sp.
GTTACGTTGACTACGATGGGTTCGGCGGTGCAGATACTCCAGGCGCGATGTTTGTGGACGGGCATTGGCAAACGCCCTCTGTCAGACTATTCAGTGCCTGATCTTGCGCTCCTCTTGGGTGCGCTCACCTGCAGGCATCACGCGAAGCAAATATTCACCTATTTGGAAACTGGTCACCAGGAAAAACTGCCCAAGTTCATTCGACTCTTGCTCAGACACCTCGAGTCTGATACTCCTGGAGAGACCGGAAGGCTCCTCGATTCTGTGACAACCGAATGTCCAGATAACCAAGCCGACCTCTATGCCCTAGTTCGCGATGTGGGGCTCGGTTGCGATCGCATGTTGCATGCGAGCTGCGTAGATAAAGCCTGCAGGCGCAGTTTGATAAGGCTCCTAGATAGCGTCGAGAAGATTCTGTATGGAGAAGAAAATTGAAGTGAACCAGGTGCTTACAGAGACATTACATAGTCTATGACTCGCATCAACCGCTCGATTCTAACACTAGGACTAGCGCTCCCCATGGCCGCAGCCGGTATACCTAGCGTAATAGATGAATACTCCGGCGCAACGCTTGGAAAAGAACTCGGAGTATCAGTGTGGAATGGAGGTATAATACCCTACGTGCTGCCTCCATTGCTTAGCTCCGCTTCCGGTGCTCTCCGGGACGCCGAGATAGCATCGGCACAGCGCATTATATCTGCATTTGCACACTACCACCGTCATACCGCAGTCAGGTTCGTACCTCGCCAACTTACCAATTTCCATTCGCTTCCCGATGATTACGTTGCCGTCCAATGGAGTCCCGACACTTGTGCGTCTTTCGTCGGACGGCAGACGGGCAGACAGGTGCTCTCTCTCATGATGATGGCTCCAAACCAACGGGTAACCACCGACATTGTCAATGGTGGGATGAATGATATGGACCTCAATGCTGGGTGCAGCACTGGCGATATCATTCACGAACTCGGACACTTGATCGGCTTCAGCCATGAGCAGCAGCGCCAGGACAGAGACCAATACTTGGACGTGATCAAGTCGAACCTCAGACCTTCATTCTCGTTCAACGCACCCGGCGACAACTACGGGGCTGGCTATGCACCTGCCAACCATAAGGTCGACTTCGGGGAGTATGACTATGGCTCCATCATGCACTACGAACCGGCTGGTCATGCCGTGTCCTCAAATGATTGTCTAAGTGTGGAATGTGCAGCATTGATACCACAAGCGCGGCGTTATATGCTCTGGAAGCAGACGTCTAACTACAAGCATGAGGCCACGGTCGGCCAGAGAGACGGTCTGTCCCACGGTGACCTCAAAAAAATAGCACAGTTGTACGGCACGACCGAAAATGTCGCCACTGCTGCTACGGCCTCACATACACTCCGTGGTGCATCGGCATCTAGCTCTTCTCTGAATCGCAAGTTGAGGTGTGACTTCAGTGGTCTCACCGGCGCCTGCAGCTGGGAGAATGGGTACTACTATAATCCAATTGCAGAGACGGGTTCCGACTTTCCTTTCATGCTGTCTGCCGGTACGAACTACGACCCATACGCCCCCACACACGCAGCCACCAGTAGTGACGCAGGATTCCTTCAGTTTAGCACCAAGTACTTGTCTTCGATGAAAATTGCGGGGCAAACTGCCGCCCTTTATTCACCAGTTATTACCACGGAGGACGTGCAGACGGAGTTGGAAGAGTGCATGGTGTTCCAGCTCCATCTAGCAGAAGCTAGCCATCTAAAGGTTGAAGTCATAGCGAGCAAAATCTACCTCCGACACGGAAGAGCTGCTTCCTCATGGAAATCTGTATGGGATAGTGTGGCCAGTACGACTCCGATCACACGCGGGTCATGGAATCGTGTTGAAATCCCGGTGAAAGACATCGCAACCGCAGCTGGTTCTTCGCCCGCGTTCCAAATGCGCTTTGTCGCGGAGGTCGGGAGGACGGTGGTTGGGAGTTCGCTAGGCATCGATTCTATTGAAGTTGGTCCGTGCACGCTGATTAGACCGTAGGCTGCTCACTCCCACGACCACTTGGGGAGAAGAAAATTGAGATGAACCTTGATATTAGAGGGCCCTCACAACATGTCCATTCTGGAGGATTGGGAAGCTATTCTAGCACCAGCGATCTCTGTGGCCTCTGCTGAGATACCCGGAGCCTACCAACCAAGCCTGGAAAACTTGTGGCATGCTTTCTCTGCAGTAGGCAGGCCGAGAGACGTCCGTCTAGTTATAATTGGCCAAGATCCTTATCACACGCCCGGTATGGCGACAGGCATAGCATTTGGCATTCCAAAAGACACGACGAAAATTCCTCCATCATTGCGAAACATAATGACCAAATACTCAGTTGCTGACGTCACGCTTGAAGAATGGGCAACCCGTGGTGTACTGTTGCTCAATACGGCGCTCACCGTCGAGATAGGTAAGGCAGGCTCCCATCGCAAACTCTGGCACAAAGTAATGGCTGCAGTCGTGAAGAACCTATCCCAAGAGGCGGCTAGGCAAGGCAGGAGTCTTCATTTTGTACTCTGGGGAAGAAATGCGATGGACTTGTTTAGATCGACCCCTCAGTATAACCACACACACTGCGTGTCCTCGCATCCTAGTCCCTTGTCATGTAATCGACAGCTGGGCAACTTCCCTCCATTCAAACTGAAATGCAATATACACCAATGCCCATGTGCAGCCCTATTTCCCCCAGACTCCACTAATAAAACCGCGAAGATGCCGCTCAAGGGGATTGCCGACGACCCACCACGCGTCACATTGCCGGCTCGAACAAACGATCTTGGGGTCTCTCCCATCAATTGATTCGGAAAACGTGGCGTAGGCCGCCGACAAAAGTGAGATCTCCGTGAGCGACATATTTTACTTGCTGTATGTTAGCTTCGCCTTTCCAAACGCACCCAGCTTGCGTGTGGATACAGTACGTTCCAGTCTTTCAATCGCCTTGGGATGTTTTAGCGTGCGCCGCGCCTGTGCAGATGGCGCGCGCTTCTTGATTCTTCCTTTGCCTCCACCACCTTGTACAATGACAGTAGTGGGTGTGTCAACGACTACGGCAACTCTGAAGAGACGATCTGGGTACTCTTTAGCCTTAGCCCTAACCGTTCCTAGGTGCTTCTCTAGAATTTTCG
>NZ_JBDOPO010000079.1:0-3120 GCF_039830215.1 Rubritalea sp.
TATTATTGTTGCATTTATAACGACAATCCAATTTTGGCGTGCTGGTTATTTCCGGATGGATATTTTCTTTATGATTGCTTTTCTTAGTGTACCTGCAGCAACTTTAGGAGGCGCAATTACACTACCAACAGATATATTCGAGTCACTTGTCGGCCTGATTTTGCTTGTTTCGGCGTACATTGTTCTTCCAACGTTAGGGAATCACACTCTCAAACATAATATTCTGCCAAGAGTAAAACCAGCATACTGGCGAAGAAGACAAAATCTTGCCGCAATAGGTGGTGGTCTCGGACTTCTCTCAGGATTGACAGGTGTTGGTGGTGGAGTTTTTCTCACTCCAACACTTTTATCACTTCAGCAGTTCCCCGTAAAACAGGTGGCAGCACTCTCTGCTCCATTTATTCTGCTCAATTCTGTGGCCGGCCTGATGGGAGGATGGTTAGTAGGCAACTCGTTGCCCTATATAAACATACCTGTCGTCATAGGAGTTGTACTTGGTGGAATTATTGGATCACAATGTGGAGCCTTTATGATTTCACCAAGAATACTTCGTTATCTCACAAGTGTGGTTCTTGTGGTAGCAGGCTCCAAACTGCTGATAAAGGTACTGTTTGCGTAGGAATATCAGGAAAGATTCACTGAAACCTAAAGCTTCGTCACCGTGTATTGGTAGTTTTTTCTATTCGATATAGCGAGGTGTCAGTACGAAGATAAAGTGCATTATTGATAGCAGCAGGAGTAGCAAAAATCTGTCCATCGAGCTGATTTGTTGACAGTAATTCAAATTCACTTCCAGGCTGGATCACAAAAGTAGTACCTTCACGACTGCAAACATAAATTCTTCCATCTGCAAAGAGTGGGGAGGAGGAAAAATTTCCCCCCAATCGACTCGCCCACTGCTCTTCGCCAGTCTTTACATCAAAGCAACTCATAATCCCCTTGTCGCTCACGACATAAAGCCTGTCACTCACGACAAGTGGTGAAGGGATACTTGGGGCACCTCGTTTCTGACGCCATGAGATTGCCGGTTGAGTACCACGTTCTCCAAGATCGATGGCTAAAAGTTCTGGTTTCATGAAACTTGTACTGAGAATCGCCATGCCATGAGAGACCACAGGTCGTGGTACTATCGAAAAGCCAAGCACTTCATAACTTACTTTCCATAGCTCCTGACCAGTAGCGGGCTGGTAGGCATAGAGCCAATCAGCAGCTGGAGAAAGCAGTGTGTCGTTGCCGTTGATAGGGACAATCACAGGAGTACCATACGCTTTTCGAAAGTCAGGTTTTTCAGCCATTTTTCCACTTCGAGCAGTTTTCCAAACGATACTCCCCGTTTTTTGATTCAGGCCAACGACACTCTGTGTGTCACTGCCATCACAGTGCACAATTAGGAGATCTTTCCAGAGTACTGGTGTACTGCCTGGTCCATTTTCATGGTTAAGATGAATATCATGATTTATCCACTCAATGTGTGCTGATTGTGTATTGAGACACACTGTTCCATAATCACCAAAATGACAAAACAGTCGTTTGCCGAGTAGTACTGGTGACGGTGAAGCGTAGGAGTTGAGTGAGTGAATGGGCTGTGGTTCAGCTGTGGTAAAGAGAGCGATATCATGAACGATACGACCACTTGTTTTGTCAATACATTGTGCTCGCATTGTCACGGGCCCAGAAACCTGAAGTGGTTTGGGATTTCTAATACCAGCCAGTCGTTCTTTCTTTTGTTCCTCCGTTACCTCACTCTCAATGGCAGTAGTTATCCATACATGTCTGTTATCGAGGACAGGCGATGACCATCCTCTCCCTTGAAGTGGTGTTTTCCAGACAATATTTTCTGATTCACTCCACGAAATGGGTAAGTCATGAGTTGTTGATGCATGCCCTTGCCCCTGAGGTCCGCGCCATTGTGGCCAGATTTCATTTGCTTGTGTGGACTGTAGTGACATGGCAATGACTGTCATGATGCCAACACATGCGTCGAATAATAATATGCCTAAGGATTTGAACATCGTATTACTCCTCAGATACCGAGTCTGACAGACCACCATAATGCCCGAACACACTCTAGATTCTACTAAATATGGCCTCTCCACGGGTGTTTCGGCATTTGGCTAGAAACTCTGTGGTGCTACCATACCAAGGTTTTCAACTTTTTTTCAATGGAGTTGAGTAGTGTAGTGACGCCCTTGTATCAGTTTCACGGGATGTTGTTCTGCTTTACGGCAGTCTTTTTTGCTGGTGCCCGTTTGAGCACGGCTCAGGAGTTGGAGCTGCGCGTGGAAACAGAGATATTTTCAAGTAGTAACGACACGCCAGTGGCTCATAGCCTTACGCTTTTTCGAAATGGTATCACGTGGGATTTTCTTGATACTGGAATGGGAAGTAATCAGGAAGAGATAATTGTTCATGATCCAAATCGTGAACGATTAGTTGTCCTTGATACAGGACTTAAGATTAAGACGGAATTGAACACAATTCGTCTACAACGACTAGATATTTCTCTTTCAGCATGGGCACAAAAATCGAGTGATCCCTTAATGAAGTGGGCAGGACAACATGACTATTCAGATATGCTTGAGGTAGGTGAAACAGTTATCAAACTTGATGGTCCCCGAGTGCATTATGATGTGACATTTACAAAAAATAATAATCCGAAAGCAGTTGCCGTCTATCGTCAATTTGCTGATACAGCAATTCTGCTAAAAGCCCTTATGCGACCTGGAGGGCTCCCTCCTTTTCCAAGACTGGCTATCAATCGTCAAATTGAGAAAGTGTGTGGTATTCCTTCTGAAGTGAAACTCAGTATTTCACCAAAAGTCCCGCTAGTCCCCGGCATTCAAATGCGAAGTACTCATAAAACTCACCCACAGCTCATTGAGGGTGATATCTCACGTATTGAGACAGCATCAGCTCAAATGTCTGTAGCTGAACTTATTGAGCTAGACGATTTTATCCACAGGCGACTGAAGCAGCGTGCAAAAGATTGAGAAAAAGCTGTTGCGTTCTCAATCATTCTGATGTGCATCGCCGTCACAATGCGCACACTCGGAGCCTTCTTCCGAGGACCCAAGAAAGTCTTCCTAATCAGACGATATTCCCTGGGGCTCAGACCTTAAC
>NZ_JBDOPO010000299.1:0-3112 GCF_039830215.1 Rubritalea sp.
GTCTCGAAGAGCTGAAATTAGTTTCTCTCGCGCTCCCTGTGGCAGGTGAGGCGGGGCGCAATCTACATATTCCCAGACTCCGCGCAAGACCTTTCGACACTTTTTTTATTTTTCTTTTAGAGAGCAACTTGTAACCCACTGAATAAAAACAAGAAAGGCGCATTAAAATCTTTTTTGCACTCCATATATTTGACCTCAATCTTAGTGGTCACAAAGCTCTATAAGAGCAGCTTCGAGCGTTCTGTATTCCCATTTAAAACCTAAAGCCTCCAATTTATTAGGAATCACTCTTTGGCTAGCCAGTAAAGCCTGCGAAAAATCCCCCAAGATCAAGCCCAATACGAAAGCTGGCACTGCGCATACTGCTGGTCTGGATAATGCTCTCCCCAGAGCCTTGGTGAAATAGGTGTTAGTAACGGGCTCTGGCGCTACAATATTGTACACTCCTTCTGGATGTGACGAAAGAGATAGAAACACCAAAGCTCCGACGACATCTTGCAAATGAACCCATGGAAACCATTGCTTACCGGTTCCAAGTTTCCCCCCTACTCCATACAAGAACGGCCTCTTCATCTTCAGCCAAGCATCTGCATCACTATCCAATACTATTCCGATCCTTGGTTTAAGCACTTTGCATCCACTGATAGGCTCAGCGTTAGCTGCGTTCTCCCAATCCGCACAAAGTTCAGCAAGATACCCTTCACCCAAACTAGATAATTCATCTAATTCCTCTCCACCTCGATCTCCGTAGATTCCTACAGCAGAAGTATTCAACCAGACACTCGGACGCTTATGCAAAGGCAAAGCTAGAATCCAACGATGCAAGCATTGAGTTACTCCCACACGACTCTCGTAAAATTTTTCCCGGTTACCCTCTGACCACCTTTGGCCAATAGGCTCCCCCGCCAAATTAATTACCACATCCAGCCCTTCGAGACAGCGCTGATCAAGTACTCGCCACTCTTGATCAACTACCTCACGCTTGGTACGAGATATCCGCACTACCTGCACACCCAGCTCAATAAATGCATTGGCTAACTCTGAGCCGATCAGCCCCGAAGCGCCTACAATTCCTACTACCATTTTCACTTCTATTATAAATGCCAATTCTTAGATCTAAGGTCAACTTATCAATTTGCAGCTTTCATCTTTACTCTATGGCCCATCAAAGGTCTAAATAACGCGCATGAACCGACTCGCTCCCAGCTTAGCTGCAATTCTGATTTCAGTTGCTAGCTACAGCCATGCTCAAGGAGATGGCGAACTACAACATGGAGGGCTAGACCTGCAGCTCACCCCAACGATGCCTGACAATGTACGCATCACGTCAAACAATGGAGCTGAATACAATGGTGAGACTGGGCTAATACGCTATTTAGGTGGCGTGCAGGTCTACACTGATAATGGCATTCAAATATTTGCCAAACAGGCATTCATAGACACCACGAAACAAGTCATCCATCTCAATGGGGATGTCAGCATCTACCAAAATGCCGTCCTACATCGCGGAGCAAGAGCGTCCTACAACTACGGCACAGAGCAATTAGATACCAAAGGTCTCAAAACCAGCATGGATCCCATCTTGCTAGATTCGGACACATTCACCTCTAAAACTATTGACGGCAAGCGTGTTTTCATCGGTAAAAATGCAGGACTAACTACTCATGATAGACAAAACCCCAATTTTTGGATTCGCGCAAAAAAAATTGAAGTCTACCCAGAAGAGGAAATCATTTTTAGAAATCTAAAACTCTACGCTGGTGACACACCGATCTTTTGGCTGCCCTACCTCTCTCAATCGATGGGGTCTGAGTTAGGCTACCAATTCACCCCTGGCTCTAGATCCAACTGGGGCGCTTTCTTACTCAACAAATACGGCATCATGTTGGGTGGCAAAGAAAATCCTATTTCAGGAAGGAAGGAAGACCAATGGCTTCTTTCAGAATGGCTTTTTGACATCAGATCTAAAAGAGGCATCGGTGTCGGAGTCGATTTTACAGATCAAAGGCTCGACAGCAACCGCAACCTAGGCTGGCTCAAAACATATTACGCTACTGATATAGACCCAACAATCTCTAGGACTTCTCTCCCCCGAGAGCAAATCGATAGTAATCGCTACAAGTTAGAACTTAAGTATCGATTCGACTGGCACAACTCCCCATCGACCACCACTATCGCTGACGCAAATCTAACATATCTTAGTGACCGTCATTACTTAGAGGACTTTGAACCTAGAAACTACACGCTGAACCCACAACCAGATAACATTATTGGAATTCAGCAACGCAGTGACCGATACCAGTTAGGAGCTTTCACTCGCCTGCAGTTGAACGATTTTTATGAAGCTGACACCCGGCTTCCAGAAATTTATCTAGACCACGCTAAAAGACCCATTTTCAACAGCTCTATCCTACATGAGGGCTCAAGCTCTATCGGCTACTACAAAGAAGAGTTAGGAAGCTCTGATCCCGTCCGCTTGCGCTCCGAGGCTGAAAACGCAGCAACAACAACTGAACGAAACAGTGAGATCCAACGACTACTCGGCGACAATAGTTTCGGTCGGCTACATACTTACCAAGAACTTTCTCGTCCATTTGAAGTCGCTAATGGCATCACTGTCACACCGCGTGCTGGAGCTGGCTACTCCTACTATTGGGATGAGGGAGCAGACGGAAACTCGCATAGCAGCCCACACGGCTACCTAGGCCTAGATGCAGCGATGAAGTTCACCAGAACTTACTCCTCTGTGCAAAGTAAACAATGGGGTCTCAATGAGCTAATGCATGTCATTCAGCCCTACACCAACGTCTCAGTCCTCGCCACTAATGAACTTGATGAAGACGACAGCAAGATTGATCGACTCACTCCAACCGAACGCCCTAGAACCAGCGATGTTGCACGTTTCAGCGCGATTGATGATTATCGGAATTGGTCCATTGCCCGCATAGGAGCACGCAATAATCTCATCACAAAACGTAATAATCGAAGCCACTCTTGGCTCACGCTAGACACTTATATTGATGCATTCCTAAACGACCCTGAGTACGATCGAGACTTTTCAAATCTGTACAACGACCTTAGCTGGAACCCAGTTCCATGGGGTAGCCTAGTC
>NZ_JBDOPO010000197.1:0-13941 GCF_039830215.1 Rubritalea sp.
CTGAGGCCCTCAAGAACATAAGCTCACGTACTCGGAGAATAAAGCTCAACCAAATCCCCATAAACAAAACATCTCGGCATATCCTGCCTAGATAGTTTTATACATTGATGCATCTGGGTAAAAAAAACTCCTCTCCAACAAAGCGGTGAGGAGGCTAGAAATTGATTGTATCTGGTTACCCAGAAATCGTGCTACTTAACGCCTTTCTTAGAAAGCTTAGTTGCACGTGTAGTGCCCTGACGAGCTTTAAACTTAGGGTTCGTCTTGCAGATAACGTAGAGTGTGCCTTTACGTTTGACCACTTGGCAGTCTTCGTGGCGGCGCTTCATTGAGGCTAGTGATGATAAAACTTTCATGTCTGGAAAAATTCCTGTTTGGGGGGCGCAAAATACGGAAATCACCTCTCTTGTAAAGTCATTTCTACCCATTTGATTGAATTTTATTTTACGATGGTATATTTAGCTCCGTCACTGGAGGACCAATAGCCTCAGCTAGAAGCTGCAGATACTCATCTCGAGGGACTTCTCGCCCGCCAAATTGAGTCAAATGCTCAGTCATCCACTGAGTGTCTAGTAACTGCACACCCTCAGCACGAAGCCTCTCAACCAAGTGCACCAAAGCAACCTTACTAGCATCAGTCTTACGGCTGAACATGCTCTCACCGAAAAATGCCCCCTCGTATTGGACTCCATAGAGCCCACCTTGCAAACCACCTTCATCCCAACATTCCACAGAATGAGCAAAACCAAGTCTAAAAAGCTCCGTGTAGCTATCGACAATCACTTTATCAATCCAGGTCTCTTCTCGTTCGGCACATCCGAGCATTACCTCTTCAAAGGCTGAATCAAACCGCACCTCATAGGGTTCCTTCCTCAGCGTTTTCCTCAGACCTCTCGGAATATGGAAGCTCTCATCCAAAGGGATCAGCCCCCGCATGACTGGGGAGAACCATTGTAATTCACCGTCCTCAGCCATAGGAAAAACTCCTTCACTGTAGGCTCCTAACAATATCTGCGGTGGGATAAGCTCCATTGAACATCAACCATACAGGGGGCTTTCCGCACTGACAAGTCAGAGAACAACAAATCCTAACAAGAATCATTCCATCCAAAAAACTACAAACCTACACTCGACACCAGCCGAGCTTATGCTGAGTATGCATGAATCCATGCTAACAGCAGATCGCTACATCGGAAAACAAATCATAAGCACCACAATCTTTGCAGTGCTTATCCTGAGCGGAGTCTTCTTGCTGGGTAATATTTTCAAGGAAGCTCGCCCACTTTTTGTAGGACAGCATCCCTCACCCTACCTAGTTCTCGAATTCATCTTCAGCGTATTACCCTTCTCGCTGATGTTCACCATTCCGTTCAGCTTTCTAGCTGCTGTCATGCTGGTTTTTGGGCGCCTCTCAGCAGACAACGAACTGGTCGGTATGCGTATGGCTGGTCGTAGTCTCCCCCGCATTGCCCTTCCCGTGTTTGGCTCGGCCCTCGTTTTGGCTATTTTCTGTTTTTGGCTTAATGTCAAAATCGCACCTGAGGCTAAAGGTAACGTGAAAGACCTCCTAATTCAGGCAGTGCAGGAAGACCCCAACAAGTTTCTCGACCCCGGAGTTGTGCAGACTCAGCTCGCTGAAAAGCGAATCTACGTTCAGTCACGCGAAGGCGACATGCTTTACGGAGTGCACATCCACGACATCGGTGACGCGAGCACAGCATACGGAGAAAAGCTCTACACCTACGCCGAGAAAGCCCATCTTGATATCAACATCGACAAAGGACAACTCCAACTAAAGCTCCAGGACGCAACAATCGAAACAATCAACAAGGACGGTATACACACTCCCATCACTGTAGCCGCAGTCAACCCCGTGGTCTTTGACTTTAACCTCGATAACAAAAAACGCATCAAAGCATCTTGGATGACCAATACTGAAATAAAGCAGTACCTCAAAGACAATCCCGATCTTGAGCCAGATCAAGTCAACAAGTTTAAAAACCAGATTACTCACCGCCAATCATACTCCTGTGCATGCATTGCTTTCGCCCTTATTGGAGTCCCACTGGGAATGTCTGCACGACGCAAAGAATCCTCCAGCGGCTTTGCTCTATCGCTCGTGATCGGCTTAGGTTATTTCCTCTTTCACATCTTTGCTAATCAAGTAGATGCTGATTCACCCGACCTAGCAACCACCCTCTACTGGATGCCCAACGCCCTCGCTCTGGTTCTAGGCATCTACCTCTTCAAGCGCGCGCGCAGAAGATAACACATACCGAACTCATGGCTAAGCACAGTCACCCATTTCGAAACCTTTGGCGAGACGTCAGCACATTTTTTAGAGAAAATGCGCTAGACCCCTTTCCTATTCGCCGCTCCGTGTCGGAGCTTACCCCCCGCAACATTAGAGCCGATAGCAAAGCGGCTCTGAATGTTGCACTGCTCACGCTGCCTCAGGGGATGGCCTATGCAGCCATAGCTGAACTACCGATATACTACGGTATCATCTGCTCGATCATCGCTGGCATAATCGCCCCTCTTTTTGCAAGTTCACGCTTCACCATTCTAGGGCCAACGAATGCTACAGCATTCATGGTTTTCAGTTTTTTCGTCTCACACCCTGAGGTCGATATGCAGAGCAAAATGCTAATGATGCCACTACTGGTGTTCATGGTAGGAGCCCTCTCTGTAGCGGGAGCCTACTTTAAAGTGGCAGATCTTTTACAGTACGTTAGCCGCAGTGTGCTCGTCGGCTACATCACAGGTGCAGCCATCCTGATTATGACCAATCAGACAAAGCACCTGCTGGGCATAGCCGAACCAATGAGCGAGGTCAGCGCCAAGACATTCTTTTCAATAGTTCAAGCAATCGGGTCCTTTTGGCAATACTATCAATGGCAGCCCCTCCTATTAGGCGGCGGCACATTAGCCCTCTACCTTTACATGCAGAAGAGGATTGCATCTCTTCCCAACTTTGCCATCTGCCTCACACTCAGCACACTCATCACATACGTACTGAAAGCACATGTGCCAGTGTTCTCGAAAATTGCCACCTTCAGCGCTTTCAGTGCATTTTCATTCTCCCCCACTCTGCCTAGCTTCGATTTTGACACTATCTCATTACTCTTCGGCGTGGCTTTTGCCATCTCGTTTCTAGCCTCACTAGAAAACACAGTGATGGGCAAATCACTCGGCTCACGCAGCGGTGAAAGACCTGACGTCAACCAAGATATGTTTGCCGTAGGTATGGCAAACTTAGGAGCCTCTCTCTTCTCTCCTATGCCAGCTTCTGGCTCCCTTACTCGCTCCGCTCTTAATTACGACTCTGGTGCAAAAACTCGCTTCGCCTCGATCTATTGCTCCTTTCTCTGCCTGCTCGGGTTTTGGGCGCTCATAGAACTACCAATTGTCGAACACATACCCAAGGCCGCACTCTCCGGCCTAGTGATCGGCATCGCCCTCTCTCTGATCAAATGGCACAACATCCGTATCTGTCTACGCGCGACACACGATGACGCCCTCGTCGTCATCAGCACTTTTAGTGCCACGCTCATCACTCGTCTCGATTACGCCATTTTTGCCGGAGTAGCTCTCTCAATCACACTATTCTTGCGCAAGGCATCTAAACCCCACCTAATCGAATATGAAGTAAGCGATGAAGGTAATCTACGAGAACTAGATAAAAAGAAGGAGCGCCAAAATCCCGCCATATCCATCGTTCATGTCGAAGGAGACCTCTTCTTCGGTGCTGCAGAACTATTCCGTACTCAGGTTCAAATCACAGCATCTGATCCACACCTGAAGGTCATCATACTCCGCCTCAAAAATGCGCGTCACCTCGACGCTACCAGCGTTATGGCTCTGGAGAGCCTTGTCAAACACATGCGAGAGCAAGGGCGCTTCGTTCTCATCTCAGGAGCCACTAGAGAAGTATATAAAGTACTCAAGCTCTCTGGTGCCCTAGAAACGATTCAGGCCGATTGTGACCGGTCTCAAGGTGAGACTAACGTCTTCATTTATTCACCGAGCAATCCAAACCTCTCTACCCGTGACGCCTTACTGCGTGCCCAGGAAGTACTTGGTACCACAACTGCGGAGATTAAGATCTTTTTCGACCCATCTCACAAGTGACTTTAGGGCATTCGAAACGGGATCGTTGCCATGGCGACCACTCTGTACTATAAGCATTTGGTGATGCTTCGACGCTATTTCTTCCTACTCATTAACCTCTCCATTTCCATTGGAACTCTCTGGGCAGTTGAGGACACAGTCACCCTCGCCAAACTAACCACGCAGTGCGGTCGGCTGTTCATAGAAGTCAAAGTTCTTAAAGTAGAACCCGACAGCATCACCATCATGCACAAGGATGGTGGCTGCCGCCTCAAAATAGAAGACCTCCCTCTCACGTTTCAGAAGAAACTAGGCATGAGCTTAGATGATGCAGCCAAAGCCTACCGCAAAGAGCGCCAAAGCAAACAGCTTGCAGTACAAAAAAAACAACTTAAGGCTCAAGAAGAGCAAGCTAGGAGACGTCAGCGAGCCATGATCGCACGCATTGTCGAGCAGCAAGAACAAGAGTTTTCACAAGACGCAAAGATCAAAGTTATCGAGAAACACTCTGACGGTTACCTCTGCCAAGTAGTCTACCCAATGACCGTGGATATAACCAAACAAGTCACCAGCACACTCGGCTCAACAAAAACCAGCGTAGTGGGAAAAAAAACAATTTACCCAAGTAAGTTTGAAGCCGATCTTATTTATCTTGTTTCCGAAAAACGCCTAAAGAGCGGCAGGGAATACCCATTGCGCATCCTACACGTTGACCCATACTGTTACTCCAATAAAGCAGGCTACACCAGGCACATTGAGAAATACAAAGTCATCACACAATGAGCACGATTGTCGCCTTCACAAGAAATTTGAATTGATAATCCCGCAGACCAACCCCACTAGTCATACATGAAATCATCATTAGTTATAGAACTCGTCAATCTACCAGAGGAAGGGAAATCCTTCGAAGGTGAAATCGACTCCGCAATCTACGACCTACCGAAGCACGATGCTCAACCAGAGAGTCCACTCTATTACTCACTGCATGTTCAACGGTTTGAAGAGGAACTTTTAGTCCGTGGATTCATCTCTAGCACCTTTAAATTTACCTGTAGTCGTGATAACCAAGAATTTATTAAGACAATTTCTTTAGAGGAATATGGGCAGTCGTTTGAGATCGAAGAAAGCAACGTCGACCTCACTGAAGCCTTACGGGAAGAGGTTTTAATGCACTTCCCAAGTTACCCAAAATGCGATGAAGCAGACGAACCTCATGAATGTAAAATCGAAGAACGATATTTATCAGTGGACAAAGACCCCCATAGTGGTGTAGACGATGCGCCTCAGAGCACGAGTGAGAACCAATGGGGTGCACTCGACGACTTCAAAGAATTTAAAGACTAACGACCTAAGATTATGGCAGTACCAAAGCGTAGAACATCAAAAATGAAGCAGAAAATGCGTCGCGGCGCTAACCGTTGGCGTGCACCTAAACTCCAGACCTGCTCCGAGTGCGGTAGCCGCGTTCCTGGCCACATCGCTTGCCCATCATGCGGCAACTACGGTGGCCGTCAGGTTCTCGAGGTTGACGCTCTGTAATTTGGTTGCGTGCCAGATTGGCAGGCCCATCTAAACTTTTCAAAAACGTTGCGGTAATATATCTTACTGCAACGTTTTTTTTGTGTCAAAACCCAACTAAAACACATAAACATCAGTCATGAAGATAGCATTGGATGCCATGGGCGGAGATAAAGCTCCGCTCGTCAACATTGTCGGCGCTAAAAACGCCCTCGCGCTTTACCCTAAGATCGAAAAAATTTTTCTAGTAGGCGACGCTGAAAACCTCAAGGCTGAGTGCGCTAAACATCAACTTAAGGACCCGCGTGTAGAGATTGTCCACGCCCCCGATGTTGTTGAAATGCATGAGTCCGGAGCCAAAACTCTCCGCTCAAAAAAGAAATCTTCGATTGCTGTAGCCACAGAGCTAGTCAAACACGGTGATGCTGATGCGGTAGTAAGTGCCGGCAACACCGGCGCAGCAGTCGCTACAGCTACCCTCAAGCTCAGAACTCTCAAAGGTGTTGAACGCGCTGGCATCGCCTCCCCTATGCCCAACGAGCACGGTGTCTGCAACCTACTCGACGCCGGAGCCAATCCTGAAGCCACTGCCAAGCATCTTGTCACCTATGCCGTGATGGGAGCGATCTACTCCAACCACGTCATGGGCGTGAAGAGCCCAGTAGTCGGCCTCATGTCCAATGGCGAAGAAGATGAAAAAGGCAACACTCTCACCAAAGAAACATTCCGCCGCCTGAAGGAGCTGGAAGCAACGGGTAAATGCCCATTCACTTTTAAGGGGAATGTTGAAGGCCACGATCTATTTGAAACCAAGCTCGACGTCGCTCTCTGTGACGGTTTCACTGGCAACATCATCCTGAAGTCATGTGAAGCTACAGCCAAGGCAATGTCCAAATGGCTCAAGCTTGAATTCAAACGTAATCCGTTCCGCGTACTCGGAGCAGCAATGTCTCGCGGCGTGTTCAAGGCTGTGAAACAACGCTCATCCTACGAATCCTACGGCGGAAGCCCCCTCTTAGGAGTCAATGGAGTCTGCATCATCGCACATGGTGGTTCATCAGCACTTGCGATGCAGAATGCAATCCGCGTGGCTATGGAAACTGTCGAACAAAGCGTCAATCCACACATTGAAGAAGCTCTTTCCTCTCTGACCGAATAGCGAATTTCACCAACGACAAACCATTAGTTAAATCATCTTACTCCCTAGTTGCGAATTGGGAAAATAAGTCCACATCAGCTTAACACTCACGCGTGTGACCTTACTTACTATGGACCTCCACTGTATCAGTGAAATCAACGCGAAATTCTCATATCTTACGCTGAACCACTCGAAGTGCAACCGCCTATCGGGCGCAACAATGAGACCGTCCAGCGCTACGCCGAGATTGGCCAAACTCTCGCTGAGCAAGTCATGGCCGAGCGTGAATTACTCTCACAAGTTGTTGAAGCCAGCCTGGCTCGCACAGTCGCCTTTGGCCACTACGACGTCAGTCTCGAAATCCACGGCGGCCCAGTTCGCCATCGCTGCTGCGCCGAGATAGAAGCATGGCAGTACGCCAAACGCAGCCTGCTTCAACCGCTACCTGGCCTATAGGCTGAAGATTACTTTCTCTTAAAGAACATCAGCGAACCAAATCGCTTTATATCCTCGAGCATCAGGTAAACGCTGGGTACTAAAATGAGCGTGATTGCTGTGGCAAAAAGAATGCCAAAGCCCAAGGAAACTGCCATTGGGATGAGGAACTTCGCCTGCATATCCGTCTCGGTAAGCATCGGCATCAAGCCAGCGAAAGTAGTCAGCGAGGTCAACAAAATCGGCCTAAAGCGACGAGCTCCCGCATTCCACACTGCTTCAATCACTCCTCCACCATCTTCTCGGTGACGGTTGATGTATTCTACCAGCACCAGTGAATCATTCACAACTACTCCGGAGAGTGCCACTATTCCACAGAGAGACATGATGCTAAGGTCCATTCCTAGCAATAAATGCCCACCGACTGCCCCGACTATTCCAAATGGGATCACTGACATCACTATCAGCGGTTGGCTATAACTCTTGAGCGGAATTGCCAATAGAATGTAGATCATCAAAATGGCAAAAATGAATTTCTGCCCCATCTCTTTGATACTGGTATTCTGATCTTCTTGCTCGCCCCGATACCCCCATGTGACTCCTGGGAATTTTGAGTTCAACGAATCCAAAACGTTTTCATTGAAAGTCGCTACCACAGTATTCGCATTCGCTCCTGAGCTTTTATCTATGTCTGCTGCGATGGTAAGTGAGCGTCGTCCATCCACACGCTTGATCGTCGACAAGCCTCGATATGGTTCCCCCTTGATCACCTGCTTGATTGGCACATCATCACCCGCCGGCGTCACCAGACGAACCTCTTCTAGAGTCTCTAATGCTTTGCGCTCGTAGGCGGGGTAACGTACCATCACCTTCACCTCATCACGGCCACGCTGAATCCGCTGCACTTCATCACCGAAAAACGAGGAACGTAGCTGCTGAGAAATATTGGCCAAGCTAAAGCCTAGTGCCTTGCCAGCATCGGTTAAATCATCACGGTCATAAACTATCTCTGACTTCCCCATCCGCCAACTCGTGCTGACATCAGTGATCCCACTCATATCAGATAAATTATCCGTGATATAATCGGACGCCTCCTTCAGCTCTGTTAGGTCTTTTCCAGTGATCTCAATATCAATTGCGTTTCCACCACTATTGGTTTCCTGCTTGAAGGAAAGCTCAACGACTCCGGGAATTTGACCAATTTCTTTTCGCCAGGCTGAAATTATCTCCCCACCATTCCACTCGCGCTCAGACGCCGGAATCAACTCCAAGGTAATTTCGCCCAAATGGCTATTCACTGCGTCACTGTTAGGGGTGAACCCTGACTGGAAAGGCTGAGTCCCAGCGCTCGCCAAATAATGAGCTACCACGCTTTGCCCGTCATAGCCTTTGAATTCTTCACCCACTTTGCGTGCTGCTGCCTCAATTCTTTCAATCGCTGTATCAGTGGTGTTGAAATTAACTCCGACCGGCATGATCAGCTTTGCCGATATCACGTCCCCTTCGACCTTCGGCATAAACTCGAATGGAACGCGCCCGCTGACCACCATTCCCATTATCGTTAATAAAGCGGCCACAAAACATGACCACACTACCCAGCGAGTGTGGAGTACTTTACGCAGAGCTGGGCGGTAGCAATGCTCGATAAACCACTCTAGTCCATCAGCGATCCAGTGCTGCAAGCGAGTGATTGCACCTGTTTTAACATTAGCGTCGCGCGATTTCAACATCGCCAAATGCGCAGGGAGAACCAACTTCGACTGGATCAACGAAAAGAATAATACTGGGATCACCACCAAAGGTATATTCGGCCAGATTTTCCCACTCACTCCACTCAGTCCGAGCATCGGCGTGAAAGCCGCCATCGTTGTAAACACCCCAAAAGTAACCACTATTCCAACTTCATGCGTCCCTTTCCAAGAAGCCTCCTTTGGATCTTCCCCCTTACGAATACGACTGTACACATTTTCACCAACGACAATCGCATCGTCTACCACTATTCCTAACACTAGGATAAAGGCGAAAAGCGAAATCATGTTCACACTCACCCCTAGTTCAGGCATCAACCAAACTCCCCCAGCGAATGAGACTGGGATTCCTATAGCCACCAATGCCGCGAGTGATGGTCTCAAAAATAATGCCAATACCACAAAAACTAAAAGTAAGCCCCAGCCTCCATTACGCCCCAGCAACGAGAGCCGCCCACCTAACATCTTACTTTGATCATTCCACAACTCTAGACTCACACCCGGCGGCAACTCAGATGGAGCGACATTCTCGATGTAATCCCTGACTCCTTTGGCGAGCAGCATAGTATCCTGCTCGCCAGTCCGAAACACATTCACTAAAGCTGCATTGCGCCCATCAAATCGAGCTTTCAAATCCACATTTTCAAAGCCGTCAACAATCGTAGCTATCTCCCCGAGCTTGAGCTGCTCACCAGTGCTGTTCATAACGACGATAAACTCCCTAAAATCTTCTGCGCTCGTCGCCTTCCCCTTCACTCGTACAACCACTTCACCACTGCGTTCCCTCACACTTCCCGCAGGCAAGTCGAGCGATGCTGAACGCAATGCTGTAGCAACACCTGAAAGCGTTAGCCCATGCCGCCGTAGTACTTCATCTGATATCTCAATAGAAATTTCGTATGGTCTAACATTTGCCAATGAAGCCTTGGTTATATCTGGCTTCCCCCGAAGGGATTGGTCTAACTTATCCAAAAATCCTTCCGGCTCACCTGCTTGATAGTTCAGTAGCCCATCACGGACTTTTTGAGCAATCCCCCGCAGAGTTTTTTCATCCACATCAGCACTCACTGCCACACTCATCACCTGGTAGGACAACAGCAGCTCTTCAACTATTGGCTTCTCCGCTTGTTCAGGGAAAACACTGATGGCATCGACGCGACTTTTCACATCATCCATCACGCTTCGCACATCATAGCCCGTTTCCACTTCGACAGTGATGCCACCACGTCCTTCAGTTGCTGTCGAGCTATAGCGCTTCACTCCATCCACATCAGCAATTGCATCTTCCAGTGGAAGTAAAATGCCATCCTCCACCTCCTCAGGTGTTGCATTAGGAAATGGCACAGAAACAATGACTGCATTCAAACTAGTCTCTGGGAAAACTTCTTTCTTCAACTTGAACCAAGTCGAGATTCCCGCCACTAGCACAACCAACATCAGGAAGTTTCCCGCGACATGATTGCGACTGAACCATTTGATCATTCCCCCCATTAATTCAATTGGTTGGCCTGCTTTCTCACTGGCTCTACTTTCATGCCATTCACAGGCAACTCAATCGGGCTTGTAATCACTCTCTCACCATCGCTTAGCCCCACCGTAACAACTACATAATCACGCTCACTACGCTCCACTGTAACCTTCCTTACAACAAGCTTGCTAGCTTCATCAATCAACCAGACTGTCTCGTCATTTCTCAATGCCTCTCGTGGCAGTTTAACCGCATTTTCAAACTCACCTCCCTCAAACTTCCCTTGCACAAATAGACCTGTAGGAGGGACTTTAAACATCCCGTCACCATCCGCTTCACGCATTTCTACAACAATCATCATCGTGTGGGTTGCTCTGTCTATTTTCCCTTCGGTACGCACAATTGCCCCACTCCACTCTTTTGAAACTCGTCCGACCTTAGCTCTAACAATCACGCTGCCCCCAACTATTTTCTTCGGAAGAAAACTCACATCTTCTAGACTTAATGGCAAACGCACCTGTACTTTATCTGCTGTGTACACTTCAGCCACTCTCCCACCTCTCGGCAAATAACCTCCCGCATCTACCGAGGCAGCCTCAACCATACAATCATACGGTGCTGTGATTTCAGTCTTTGCTAGATCTCGTTGGGCTTGGACCACATTAGCTTCAGCTGAAGCCAACTTTGCTCTAGCGCTTTTAAGCTGAGGCTCACGAGTCACCAGCTGTCCCGGCTTCCCACCACGGCCTAATTTCTTCCAGTCACGCATTGCTTGCACAGCACGCGCCTCTTCTTGAACAATCTGAAATTCGGCATCTGCTACAGTTGCACTCGCCTGCGCCAGCTGCGCTTGATAATCGGCAGAACTCACCTTCACGATCCGCTCACCTTTAAGGAACCGTCCACCAGTTTTCAGTTTTGGTGAAACGAACTCAATAGCTCCAGCTACTTCACTGATGATCACGGTTTGAGTCACAGGCTCCACCAATCCCTGAGCACTTAACTCCACTTTATACGTGTCTGCCACAAGCTCTAGAAATTCCACACGTGGCTCGAAAACCTCCTTATCCAGTTTTGTCGCCTCCACAGGGTTTCCGATAAAATAAGCCATCACTGCCACCCCTGTGCCTATCACGATTATTGCGGTGATCAGTTTCACAATTGGTCTCATTTCTCTATCTTGCTCATTCATAGCTATATTCTTTATAAACTAAATGCACCACCAAGAGCGAGATGGAGGTCCACTCGGTTTTCTAGCTGAACTCTACGTAACACTAACAACTGCGAGTCCAACTCGACAGCTCGACTCTGAGCAGTCAGTAGGGTAAGAATGCCTCCAGTGCCTTCTAGGTAATCATCATTGGCCGCCATGGCAGCATCATTAGCGAGAGAAGAAGCTTTTTGCATATCTTTCACTCGAAGCTTAAGCCAGCGCTCTAACACCAAAGCATTCTCTACTTCTCCAAAAGCGCCGAACACAACCCCCTGAAGTCTTGCCAACTCCTCACGCTCCTTGGAGGCTCGAATAGCCTGCTCACCCTTGACTCGACCACCCGTCAATAAATTCTGCGTAAGTGTTGCACCCAACGACCAGGTACTGAAATTATTATTTATAATCTGCTCCAGAGCATCGCTAGCGGTTCCAGCCGAACCGGTGAGACTGATAACAGGAAATATCGCACGTTTTGCCTCTTCCAACCTAGAAACTGAAGCGGCATATCTACGCTCAGCGGCTATCACATCTGGCCTTCTTTGCAACAAACCTGATGGCACACCACTCGGCGGGCGTGATGGCATTTTCGTTAGTGTGGTACTCCCTTTCATTTTCCCTGCAGGATAGCGACCGCAAAGTAGCTCCAGGCGCCTCTGCGCCATTCTCACCTCACTCTCCCTTTGAGAGATCACCGCCTTGGCTGTGGCTTGATCCGTCTGGGCTAGTCGATACTGACTAGCAGACCCACCATCATTACCTAAATTTTGTTCAAACCTCTGTCCAATAGTTTCCACTGAGTCATCGCGAATTTTAGCCACCCGCTTCGCCAATCTGAGTTGCTCATTTGCTTCTCCTAATGAAAACCAAGCCTTACACACTTGTGCTGCAAGCGCCGCCTCAGCGGCCTTCGCGTCAAGTTCTGCCGCCTGCGCATCAGAAATAGCAGCCATTTGCCCCATCCGAATTCTTCCCCAGAGATCGATTTCCCAATTAACTCGAAGGTCTGCATAACTTCCATTTTCCACAGAAGACCCTCCAAATGGCATTCCAACAAATTGCCTCTTACTCCTGTCCCCTTTAAGTTCTGCAGCCAACGATGGTCGCGCAGCTGCACCTGCAACGAAGGCAGCCTTCTGAGACTGCAGCACACGCTCAGCAGTGGCACGCATATCTGGGTTTCGCGCGAGAGCCTCAGCTACTAGTTTATTCAAACTAGAATCGCCAAAGCTCTGTACCCAGTTGCGATCCACTCCAGATTTTCCTTCCTTAGTTGCCGCCCAGCTATGAGGAGCCATCTCCTCGACCTTCAGCATCTGAGACGCCGGAGGTGTCGCCGCGCAACCAACAAAGATAACGGCCAAAGACAAAAAACTAACCCTTTTCAAATGATCACAGAAACGTTTGTTCAAAATTGCAAACCATAACTGGTCGGTCGGAAAGCCAACCGAAGCTCTACCATCTGTCTTTATGAGTTTAAGCATTTGAACAACTCAGCTTCACACCATTGCGCTGTATTTCAACGCTAACTAGGGAGCTAAATCCTGCAACTCCAAAAAGTAACGAACTAGAGCTCGAGGCTCAGCTCACAGCTATGAGCTGAGAATCCAGCTCCAAAAGAGCACATCCACAGCTGCTTGAAGGCTTGGTCTGATTCCAAACATTTCTCCAGGGCAACAAAGACTGACGGGCTGCTTAAATTTCCATATTGCTCCAGCACAGTGCGAGCGTAGTCTAACGAATCGACTGGCAAGACATTCTCCAAAGCTTCTACCACATCACGTCCACCTCCATGTGTCACCAAAGCCTCAGGCTCGGAAGTGCGCATCTGATAGAGTTTCTCAACGACTCTCGCTGCTAGCTTAGGTACAGACTTATCTAATTGATTGCGTAGTCTTCCAGCAGCATTGGTAAAGCGAATTTTCTCTCTCTCTTCGGGCAAATGCAGTGATTGAAAATTTTTCACTAGCCAACCTCCATTACCTCCCGACCACACCACAGCAGAAGCTCCATCGCCAAACAGGCAGGTACTGACCAACACCCCAAAATCATCCTCCACAAAAAATGCGGCAGAACACACTTCCACCGCAACAGTCACAACCACAGCATCGGGATTTAAAGAAACAACACCCTCGGCAGCGCGCACCAAAGGCACTGCAGCTCCACAGCCTAACCCCGTCATGTCCTGAAGAAACACATCACTGCGTAATCCTAATTCCTCAGCAACATAGGAACTAAGCCCTGGACATAAAAAACCAGTACACGAGCATAGAAGTAGAGCGTCTACCTGACCCGGAGCAATCCCAGATTTAGC
>NZ_JBDOPO010000356.1:0-3110 GCF_039830215.1 Rubritalea sp.
ACATGTGGACCTTGGCAATCGCTCAGGCCACTTTCCTCAAGTGTGTCGTAGCGTGGAAAATTCTGCGTTTCATTGCTCACCTGAGCGCCCACCTTTACCACTGGGCATTGCCCATTCAGCACATCCTGAATTTTGCTCAGAGCGTTGTCGATAGAACGATGAGTGAAACCAGTCACCAATACGCGATGCCCCTCGATGAACAATCGCTCCACCAAGCGTGCCAGAGTCTGCGTTTTTCCAGTACCAGGAGGGCCTTGAATTAAGTGCATCGGGCTCGCCGCAAGCGCCGTAGCAACCGCATCTTTTTGGGAGTCATTCAGTGGTGATTCAGATTCATCCAATGCATCGTAAGTGTCATCAAATGTCTCGGCATCAATCGTGGCTGCTTGTTCCTCAAAGAGGATAGGAAAAACAGTCTCGCGACCATGTGCCGACTCAGCCAATTGCTTCAAGCCGCGTAGGTAAAAGTCAGAAACATCCACAAAGTCTTCATCAATTGTCCAACCCTGGATTTGTTCAAAATCTAATTGATCGCACGCCGTACACCTCACGGTGAGCCCTTGCTCAGTAAGCCCATAGAATATTCCGCCAAAATGGTGACCTGCTGGTGAATCTTGGCTGATTCGCACCCGTTGTTGCTCTTTCAAAAAGGCAAAGTCCTCGCGAGGTGGGATGAAGTGGATTAACTTGTGGCTGTGATCGATCGAAGCAATTTCCAATTTCCCCAGGGCTCGACCAGACTCCACACGATCCAGCAATAACTGCCCCCATTGTTTCTCCATCTGCCCACGCTGCAAATCGCGCTCCTCCAGCACCTCAGCTTCGATTTGATTAAGAACTTCTAACACTACGAACCTTATGGACAATCATATGCAGTAATTCAATGCTTCTTCTTGAGAAGCTGCGGGTGAAGCGACTTCGAGCTGCAATGAATAATTAACGAGTGAATCATTCGGCTCCTACGATTCGTTAATCTCACGTTCTAGATCGATCAGGGCGGTGGTGATTTCCTGAAACGTGGGACGTCCTCCGAAGATCATTTCCTGCATCGCTTCATAATCTTTCTGCATGGCCTTGAGTACATGCTCAGGCGGTACGAGTTTCAGTGCTCCTGTGACGGCGGCGTCATAGTCCGCCCAGCCACGCGGGTAGAACTTTTTCTTAAATTCCACCACGTTTACGAGTAAGTCTGACTGCCCTAGTGAAGATGCTTTCAGCTCTTCGTCAGCGGCCATCATAAAGAGGTCGTAATAGTGGCGTGAATAGCGTGCGGGAACTGGAGTTCCTTCTGGGCGATTCGCTTCGTGATGGAGGATCGTGGCTTTCTCCCAGAAAGTACGTTCAGCATCGATCGCTTGTACAGCACACTCAGCTTCCTCGAACAAAGCCGGAAAATGCTCCGCCGCGTAGGGTGCTACTGTGTGGTTTGAGTGGGGGAGCCATGACGCTAAGGGGCCGATCTCCAGCTGAATATATGGCAGTATGGACTCGGTGCTCGCAGCCCTAGGGTATTTGACCCGAACTACATGGCCTTGGTCTTTCTCATCCGTTTTTATTTCTAACTCGCAGTGTGAACCAAGAGCTTCTTCTAGCTGCGGCAAGATGACCTCTGCAATGTAAGTGACGGCACGCTCGTTAAGATGATCGTTCAGCTTTGACTGTTGCCTCTTTGAGCGTTCAGCCATCGGGTCTTTTCCTTCATTCACCTGTCGCCAGTCGAGCACGAGATCAATATCCTCAGAGAATCGGTGAATCAATCCGTAGACTTTCGACAGACTTGTACCGCCTTTGAAGATGAAAATCTTTGATAGCTCAGAGTGCTCGAAAAGTTGCTTCAGTGTCCAGCAGACCCAGAAGTCTTTCTCGATAATAGCGACGGAGCCTAGGCTCATGCGCTCGGCTGTCATGGTGAAAAGCTCATTGCGTTCCTGCTCGGATAGTTTAGCAACTCGGTTCATGCCTCAGTACGCTTGGTGATCTGCAGGATCAGGTTGCTGACCCAGGCTGGAGCGGTCTTGGTATCGCGTAGGATTTTCTTCCACATGCTAGGCGACCACTTGTCTGCAAGTTGCGAGATCAGTGCGTCATCAATACGTTCTTGTCCTAGAGCTTTGAGTGCTTGCACCACAAGTTCACTTTCCTTGTGCTTGAATACCGATTCCTTCAGCGAGCGCTTTTTGAAGGTGAGCTGCTGTTTTCCTATCTCGTAGGTTTTGCTAGGACCATCGGACAGGTAGATACTCTGTGCGGGAACTTGGGTAGAGAGACCCAAGAGATTTAGAGCTGTGTTCTCAGAAGGCTGGATGCGCCAGCCAGACTTGCGTGCCAAAGCGCGGGCTACTTGGTCGATGTCAGGCCCCATCTCGGTGCCGAGTAACTTGCTGATGCGCGGGTAGTCGTACAAGCCACGCAGGACACGGCGGATTGTCCCTTTAGAAGCCAATTCGGAGAGAGCCTTACGAATATCTGCGTCATTGCCTATATCCAAGAAATCAATCTTAGAAAATGCCCACCCCCTATGGTTTGCATAAATTCTAGAAGATGTTTTATTTTCAATGGATTTCACTGCTTTTATATAGCATTTTTTTTCACAAGTTGAAGGGGCTTTTTGTGAAAAATATTAGCAATGGTTTTTGAATATTTTGACACGCTTGGTTTTGATACGCGCTTAGAGTGAGGCTACTAGGTTCATCTTAGACGAGGGCATCGAGGTAAGGGCGGATGACGGAGCCTACACGTTGAACTTTGGCGTACTCCATGATGTCTGCGGCGCTTGTTTTGTTGGGTGAGTTGCTGCGCAGCACATCCTTGAGAGCTTCGAGACAGACATCCAGGCCGATACGATTACGGTACTTAAAGCAATCCACCACCGTACGTGCTGGGTTGGTGATCTGGACTTCGATCCCGTTGAGTGTGTGTTTCTCCACTCCTTGGGTAAACGCTCCAGTCACTTTGCTGCGTGCGACCTCGATTGGAGGGTACTCAATTCTAGGTGTCACTGCATTCTGTTTGAGAAGAATCCACACAGCATGTGCTTGTTGCGTCCCGATCTGGTGGAACTGAAGAGCTGAGAGCAGGCATACTACTGCTTGGGGCACGCGTGCAACTAC
>NZ_JBDOPO010000304.1:0-13238 GCF_039830215.1 Rubritalea sp.
CGCAATGGGATGATTTGGAGGCCTATCAGTACGTGGTTTCACGTACTGAGTTTATCCATTTGATGGACAAGGTGTATTCAGTGGGGCCTTATTGGAAGGATTGGTTTACGCTAGAATCTGAGCACGTTTTGATCAAGACGCATGGATCCGACCTATCAAAAGTCTACACATTGGCTTTCAAAAATGAGGGGGGGGAGGTGAAGCCCAAAAGATTCTGGCGCTCTAAAGTAGAACTAGGAGAACGCTCAGAATCTGCACCCTTACTGGGCCTGCGCATAGCGATCGATCCAGGACACATTGGTGGGGATTATGCAGCGATCGAACACAGAAGATTCATTTTAAAAGATGGAGATCCGCCGATCCAAGAAGGAAATATGACTCTCACTGTTGCTGAGTTATTAGCGACCCAACTAGAGTCATTAGGGGCGACGGTGCATCTTGTGCGGGATAAAAATAGCCCAGTCAATTCCTTCCGACCACAGGACTACTATGCCTACGCTGAGTCTAAGTTGCTTGGGAATAAGTCTGCTGTGACCGAGCAAAGTGTGAAGCGCGAGGCTGAGAAGCTTTTCTATAGGAATGGCGAAATTCGCGCGCGAGCCAAGTTGGTCAATCAGGAATTGAAGCCAGATCTAGTCCTTTGTTTGCATTTCAATGCTAATGCTGAACCTGAGCCCGAGAGCCCCAAACTCTACAAAAAAGAGCATATTCATATGATTCTCAATGGGGCCTATACCGAGAGCGAGTTGGCACATGATGATGAGAGGTTTCAGTGTGTTCTTAAAATTCTACAAGGTAACCATGCTGAGGAAGCGAAGCTCACGGCCGCGGCAGCCGCGAGCTTTCACGCTGAATCTGGACTGCCAGCTTACCAATATGCTTCTAACTCGAGCAGGGCAGTAAATGTGAATGAAAATCCTTATTTGTGGGGAAGGAACTTGATAGCCAACAGGCTGTATGAGTGCCCAGTACTGTACTTTGAACCTTATTTGATGAATGGCAAAGATTCATACACGCGCATGCAGGTCGGTGACTATGCTGCACTGAGGTTTGTGAATGGCCAGCTTCGGCCGTCGATCTACCGTGAATACGTCAATGCTGTGACAAAAGGTTTGGTGAGCTACTACACAGCTCAAGAGGAACTTGAGAAATCTCCAGAGCTAGCAGTTGATGACCCTCAAGCTATTGACCCGCTCGTAGACGTAGCTGTAGAAGCCGAGAACGTGGCAGATTCTAGTACACCAGAAAACGAAATAGAGACCGAATGAAACACTTATTGATTGCCGGAAATGGCTTTGTTGGAACAGTTACTCAGAAGTTATTCACAATGAGTGGTTGGAAAGTCACAACAATGAGCAGAAATGGAGTTGGAGACCAACATGCTGACCTTTGTTCTGTTGAATCAATAAGAAGTCTTTCTAGGTCAATAGCTTGCCCGACACATGTCTTGCATTGTGCTAGTGCTGGTGGCGGTGGAGTCGATGCATATAGCACTGTTTATCGCGAGGGAGTACGTAATTTATCGGAGATATTCCCAAATGCGCACAAGTTATTCACATCGAGCACTTCGGTATATCCACAAGTGCAGGGTGAGGTGGTGACAGAGGAATCTGCTACTAACCCAGAGAGAGAGACTGGTCAAATTTTACGAGAAGCAGAGAGGCTTGTTTTAGAGGGAAAAGGAACCGTACTGCGCCTGGCCGGTGTCTATGGGAGTGGTCGCTCGTATCTGATCCGTCGATTCTTGGCGGGAGAGGCAGCGATGGAGGAAGACGGAAGTCGATTACTCAATCACACCCACCATCAAGACGCGGCACGGGCGGTTTTGTTTCTTTGTGAAATGGGGGATAGTTCACGCGGTGAAATCTATAATGTTTGTGATTCTCATCCGATGAGTCAACTTGAGACCTACCGGGCTTTGGCTTCTATTTTTGGTCGTGAACTGCCACCGAGCGTCCCACGTAATTTGCAAAGCAAGCGCGGTTGGTCAAATAAAGCAGTTTCTAACGCTAAGGTCAGGGCCCTAGGTTGGGAGCCCGCATACCCATCCTTGGTCGGAGCAGCTGAGGAGATTGCAGCGAGTCTCAAGTGAAGGATATTTCACTGGCATGAATCGTGTCAATGGGCATCATGGCCCACATGATTTCAGAGATTTTTCACGCCGAAGATTGGAAGGAAGTAGCAGGCTTCACGTTTGAGGATATCACCTATCATGAAGCTGTGGTGGGGGGGACTGTGCGTATCGCATTCAATCGCCCCGAGTGCCGCAATGCATTTCGCCCAAAGACTGTGGACGAACTACACCAGGCGCTTGAGCATGCACATGTAAATGATTCGATAGGCGTGGTGATTCTAACAGGAAATGGCCCCAGCCCTAAAGATGGTGGTTGGGCATTTTGCTCAGGTGGTGACCAGCGAGTGCGCGGCAAAGATGGTTACAAGTATGACGGCACAGAGGATGCGACAGGAAAGAACCTTGGGCGACTTCATATTTTAGAAGTCCAGCGACTCATCCGTTTTATGCCAAAAGTGGTGATGGCAGTTGTGCCTGGTTATGCTGTAGGTGGTGGGCATTCACTGCATGTAGTTTGCGATCTAACACTAGCATCTGAAGAGTATGCCGTTTTCCAACAAAAGGATGCCGATGTTGCAAGCTTCGATGCTGGCTATGGTTCAGCGTATCTAGCCAAGCAAGTTGGTCAAAAGCGTGCCCGTGAGATATTCTTCCTAGGGCTTCGATACACTGCGCAAGACGCCTATGAAATGGGCATGGTGAACAAGGTTGTTCCACATGCTGAGCTGGAGAAGAAAGCGCTCGAGTGGGCTTGTATAATCAATGATAAATCACCCACTGCCCAGAAGATGTTGAAGTACGCCTTCAACATGACCGACGACGGAATGGTTGGGCAGCAAGTGTTCGCAGGCGAAGCCACACGGCTAGCCTACGGAACTGATGAAGCTGCAGAAGGTCGTGAAGCATTTGTTGAAAAACGTAAGGCTGACTTTTCTAAGTTCTCCAGGCAGTATTAGAGTTTACACAAAAAAGTCGCGTTGGGGAAATCCAGTGCGGCTTTTTATTTTGCTTGAACTACTATTGAGGTGGAGAGCGCTTCAGTAATAGGCCGAAGCTAGAAAGCCGAGGATGATACCAGATGCTAGGCAGGGCCAAGTGGTGAGGCTAAGAACCTTCTTCTCGCAGTTGGCTAGTCCGACTGTGGATTGGGCTGAGATGATATTAGCCAGTGATAGCAGATTTCCAACTGCACCACTGATTAGTTGGAGTGAGAGTATGGACGCGACAGGAAACCCAACTGCGTTTGCTGCACCAGCTTGTGGCTGGGCGAAGAGACAGTTGGAGACTGAGGCGCTTCCTGAAACAAAGGGTCCGAGCAGGCCGATGAAGGAGGAGAGGAGCACCAGTCCATTTTGTTCCAGCACTTGCGCCATGAAGCTAATCATACGAGGAAGCGCTGAGGATTTCTTGTTAGTGAGGATGACAATCTGAACGAGAGTTCCCCAGCAGAGGATAGCGATGAAGAGGTATGTGACAAAGGGAGCAATCTAGTAGACTTTAGCCCAGAGCGTGGAAGGGATGAGACAGCGGGGGAGGCTGTTCTCGGTTTTAGTTCGCCACGATGTTGACGAGTCGTCCTGCGACGACGATGACCTTGCGGATTGTGTTGCCGTCTGTGAAGGATTTGACCTTTTCGTCAGCTAGGGCGAGCGCTTCGACTTCTTCCTTGGAAGCGTCTTTGCTGACCATGAGCTTGGCGCGGACCTTGCCGTTTACCTGAACGACGAGTTGGATCTCGGACTCGATGAGGTATTCCTTAACGAACTGCGGCCAAGGCTGCTCAGACAGAAGCTCCGTGTTGCCGAGTTGCTTGTTGATTTCTTCAGTGATGTGCGGAGCAAATGGGTTGAGCACCTTGAGGAAATCGAGGAGCAAGCTCACAGGAAGTTTTTCAGCCTTGGTGAAGGCGTTGGTACAGATCATCATTTGTGAGATTGCTGTGTTGAAGGACATTGAGTCGATGTCTTCGCCGACCTTCTTGATCGTTTCGTGAACTACCTTGAGGAGCACTTTGTCAGTCGGCTCTTCATTGACTAGTTTCTCAGAGAGTTCCCATTCACCAGCTTGGTTCTGCGTGAATACTGCGCGCCAGACTTTCGCGAGGAAGCGAGAAACGCCTTCAACGCCCTTCATCTGCCATGGTTTCACTTGAGTAAGTGGCCCCATGAACATCTCGTAGAGGCGGAGAGAATCCGCACCGTAGAGTGCGACTACTTCGTCAGGGTTGACGACGTTGCCGATAGACTTGGACATCTTCTGACCGTCTTCACCGAGGATGAGTCCTTGGTTAACGAGCTTTTTAAATGGCTCTTTTGTAGAAAGGTGACCGAGGTCGAAGAGGACCTTGTGCCAGAAACGTGCGTAGAGGAGGTGAAGCACTGCGTGCTCGGTTCCACCGACGTAGAGGTCGACTGCTGCGTCTTCGCCGCTCCAGTAGTCTTCTGCATCTTTGGAGATGAAGCGATCGGAGTTGTTAGGGTCGCAGTAGCGGAGGTAATACCAGCATGAGCCAGCCCACTGAGGCATGGTGTTCGTTTCACGCTCGGTAGTCTCTGAGTACTGGATCCAGTCAGTTGCCTTTATGAGTGGACCACGTGGGTCGCCCGTTGGCTTGAAGTCATCCATCTCAGGCTGGAGAAGCGGGAGCTCGCTTTCATCGAGCACCTTGTGCTTGCCGTCCTCCCAGAGAACTGGGAATGGCTCACCCCAATAACGCTGACGGCTGAAGAGCCAATCGCGGAGCTTGTAGTTGGTCTTGAATGTGCCCTTCTTGTTGTCGAGGAGCCACTTGATGATGGCCTTCTTCGCGTCCTTGGTCTTCATACCATCGAGGAAGCCTGAGTTGACGGACTTGCCGTTGCCTGTGAAGCCACGCCATTCTACTTTCTCGTCGTTTGGCTGAACCACCTGAATAATAGGAAGATCATACTTTGTCGCAAATTCGAAGTCGCGATCGTCGTGTGCAGGAACCGCCATGATGGCACCAGTGCCGTAGCCCATCATCACGTAGTCAGCGATCCACACAGGAACCTTTTCGCCATTGACAGGGTTGGTCGCGTAAGCGCCAGTGAAGATGCCGGACTTGTCTTTGTTGAGGTCACCGCGCTCGAGGTCTGACTTGTTCGCACACGCTGAGATGTAGGCGTCGACTGTATCTTTCTGGTCAGCAGAGGTGATCTGCGAAACGAGCTCATGTTCAGGAGCGAGTACCATGTAAGTAGCACCGAAAAGTGTGTCTGGACGCGTGGTGAATACCACTAATTCGTGGCCTTCGATATTGAAAGTAACCTCTGCACCAGTCGACTTGCCGATCCAGTTAGTCTGGAGGGCTTTGATAGAATCTGGCCAATCGAGTGGCTCAAGTTCGTCGATCAGACGTTGTGAATACTTCGTGATACGCAGCATCCATTGCTTGAGATTACGGCGTTCGACAGTGTGGCCTTTTGCCTTCCATTCGTCGACTTCTTCGTTGGCGAGCACAGTGCCGAGGTCTGGTGACCAGTTCACAGGAGCTTCTGAGATGAAGGCAAGACGTTCAGCGTCGATTTCTTCGCGCGTGAGTCCTTTTGCCTCGAGCTCTGAGATTGGCTTGGCCTTCTTTTCCTCTTCGCAAAAGTAGGAATTATAAAGCTGGATAAAGAGCCACTGTGTCCACTTCACGTAGCCTGGATCAGTGGTGTTGATTTCACGATCCCAGTCGTAGCCAAAGCCGAGTGACTTGAGCTGCTTGCGGAAGTTATTGACGTTTTGCTCTGTGGTGATGCGTGGGTGCTGGCCTGTCTTGATGGCGTATTGTTCAGCAGGTAAGCCGAATGCGTCCCAACCCATTGGATGGAGCACATTGTGACCATTCATGCGCTTATAACGGCCGATGATGTCAGTCGCTGTGTAGCCTTCTGGGTGACCAACGTGGAGGCCCGCGCCAGATGGGTAAGGGAACATATCGAGCACGAAGTACTTTGGCTTGGACGGATCGAAGTCTGCATCACCTAGGTTTGGTGTGCGGAAGGTTTTGTTCTCGTCCCAGTGTTGTTGCCACTGTGGCTCGAAGACGTCGAATGGAAATGGTTTCATGATTTTGACAGCCGCGAAATCATTGGTCATGTGTCATTGGTCATGGAGACCATTGCTATGAAACGACTCGGCGCGTTATTTAAAGTTTTTTTTGTAGAAGGGATGGCTATCTGCCGTCCACAGGAGATTGATGCAGAGGTGTGTAGCGGATGTGGGGCGATGGTAAAGAAAAACTCCTGCAAGAATCTCTATCCTCATAATTACATAATGTAGGTAAATCGTTAATTTTTTTAAATAGACTCCAGTCTTCTGAGGCGTCACGGGCTAGAGCAGCAAAGACTGGAGTAAGGGAGGCGACCTTCTTTTTGATCCGCTGCTGATGTTTAAAATTCTAGTTCAGCAAAGTTTTCATGGTCTCAGCGATGAGGATTCAGAATTTTAAATAAGAGATCGTGTGATCTTAACCTCAATATGATCCACAAAATCTGTAAGAAAATGAAGGCTGATGACCTTCGTGGCCTTGAGGTCAATCCTCCAGAGATCAAGGTATTTGCACATGGTGCGCTTTGTATCGCTGTCTCGGTTGCTCACTTTAATATGTTGGAGCATAGCCAGAGGCCTACCAATAAAGCTCTTGCTGCTGCTCAGGCGACTGCATGGTCCGCCAGTAGGGGGTAAAAAAGTGGGGGCAAAAGCAACACACCGCAAAGTTCTTGTGGATGAGATTACGAATCTCTACTAAAAGGCTGGCGTGCGCGATATTGCAAGCTTGGCTAAAGAACTTAAGGCTGGTGAAGACAACCTTGCGACCGGTGACTCATCAGCTGCAGTTAAAGGCGTTGTTGCCGAGTTTCGTCTCCAGCATGGTGAAGAGATGGTAACTGTGGAATCTGCAGCGTGTGGAAGTTATATCGCTCTCAAGCATGAAGGCAAAGCAAAGCGTGGTGATCAGCTTTACAAAATGGTGCCAATCAAAACTGAAGCAGCTAAGTCAGTATGATTTCACGTCACAAACTGGGGAGGTTTATTGCTTGTGATCTTTGTGCCGACAGCGCTCCAGAGTATTTTGAAATGGATGAAGATGGTATGGCAACGTTGCTTAATGTTCAGCGTAGTCACGATGCCTTCATCTATACCAAAGCCCTAGAAGTGGATCGTGACGTCCCCGAGGAGGCTGAAGAAAGTTGTTCATTGAGTATTATTCGTATTGATCCGTAAGCTGGTATTGACAAAATTTATCTTAGCGTTCAAGGCTCTCTTGCCAAACCGCAGGAAGCTCTGTCCATGGCAGAGTGAATTGTACAGAGGTCTCCGAGTTCTCCCTCGGAGGCTTCGCTTTTTTTACAGATATCTCAAGCGTAAGTGTGGGCTTGATTTTCTTAATGATCTGGAGAATGGTCGCATCAAGTTATGGCTATCGAATCGATCAAGCAAGTAGTAGGCAAGGCAGTACCAGTGCCGGGTGCAGATGTGGACACTGACCGCATTATCCCTGCGCGTTTCCTCAAATGTGTGACATTTGATGACCTCGCAGAAGGCATGTTCTACGATGAGCGATTCGAACCAGATGGATCTAGCAAAGGTCACCCGATCGATGCACCTGAGTACAAAAGTGCATCTGTGATGGTTGTTGGGCCAAACTTCGGTTGTGGCTCATCCCGCGAGCACGCTCCTCAGTCCATTCATCGCTCCGGATTTAGTGCGATTGTTGGCGTTTCTTTCGCTGAGATTTTCTTTGGGAATTCAGTGAATCTCGGTATGCCATGTGTGTCTCTCACTCTAGCTGATAACGAAAAGCTTTCTTCAATGGTGCAGTCGGATCCAAGTCTTGAAATAGCAGTGGACCTTGAAGAGAAGACTGTCACTTGTGGTGGTGTTATCTTCACAATGGATATGCCAAATGGCGCGCGTGAAGCCCTAGTAAACGGCAAGTGGGACACCATCGGTGAACTTGCCGATAACGCTGCTGCTATAGATGCAACAGCAGCATCACTCTCTTACGTTCAGTAGAAATTTCCTTTCAATAGCCCCATGAGCTTTTGCTTATGGGGCTGTTTTCGTTTGGTTCATCAAGCGATTGGTCCGCCAACTTCTGAACGACGGAGCAGGAACTCCTGAGCTGCCGCGCGGTAGGAGTGTGCGCCAATACCGCTAGGGTCGTGTTCGAAAATGGTTTTGCCGTGAGAGGGAGCTTCACCGATACGAATCGTACGTGGGATGACATTCTCGTAGAGTTGCTCAGGGAAGTAATTGGAGACTTCTTCAACCACCTGACGTGAAAGATTGGTTCGCCCGTCAAACATGGTCATAAGAATACCCTCGAGTTTGAGCTTCGGAGCAGCTCCAGATTCACGGATTTGCTCTATGACGTGGACGATCTTAGCAAGACCTTCTAGACCAAACCACTCACACTGCAGCGGGATAACCACTTCGTCTGCAGCGGCGAGTGAAGTAGTCATCAGCACACCAAGTGATGGCGGTGTGTCGAGGATTACGTAGTCGTACGTCTTACTGCGCTTGAGGTTGGTAAGTAATTTACGCAAGCGAGTGAGGTGGTCGTCGCTGCGGGCCAGTTCGATCTCCACACCAGCTAGATCCATGCCAGAGGGGACGATCGAGAGGTTTTCAATACGCGTTGGGACGATTTTGTCTTTGACTTTAGCCTCACCAATAAGTGGGTAGTACATGGAGCCTTCACTGTCAGGTTCAATTCCAAGGCCTGAAGTTGCATTAGCCTGTGGGTCTAGATCCAGTAAGAGCACACGCTGTCCAGCTTCTGCGAGTGCTGCTGAGAGTGAAATGGCAGTGGTTGTTTTCCCGACTCCTCCTTTTTGGTTGGCGATAGCGACTACGTTCATGGTGATAAAAATGGCTGAGAATTTGGGGAGGTCCGCAGCTAAGTCGAAATACTTGCGGCTTAGCGTTGCAGCACGGTGTGAGACTTGCATAAAAGGGGGCTGACACGGAAGAGAAAAGCGCTGAGTGATGAAGATTGACGAACAATGGATACGAAAAGCCGCTGGCTGGAGAGCGATGAAGGAGGGGAAAGAGATTTTCGCTCGCGGAGTAGTGACGAAGGCTAGCCAAAATCAGGGACTTATTGTCGGCGAAATATCGGGTGGGGCTAAGACTTTGAGGGTGACTCTACGTATTCATAGTGATACCGACATTGACACAGTTTGCCCGCGTATGGCGTGCCGGCGTACTGGAGAGATTTGTCAGCACGCAGTGGCTGTGATGCTCGGGGTGATCCATGGTACTCGTGAGAAAAAGAAGGCTCGAAATCCGGATTTTAGTAATCCATCTACCGATACACAGCCATCAAATATTCCGTTGCTCCGGGTGTTAGTCCCGCCCAACTTCCCCAAAGGACTGCCAGAAGGTGGGCTTTCCGTGAAACTTGAGAAGTCTGATGGCGAACGAGCTTTAGTCCGTGGAGACGTGAAATTTTTCCAATGGTTAGATCAAAATGCAGCAGGTAAAATCCCTCCGATGTTTGGCGTGAAGGGGAAGAAGGCTCTGCAGCTACTGAAGTCATTAGACGGGCATCCAGAGTTACTTTCAGGTGAACGGCAACTGCGTGTGGGGACCAGTGGAGTTCGCATTCCTATGCATGTGGCGATGGATGATGATAGGGTGGAATTAGCTCTATCTAGTAGTGTGACTGAGCATGGATCCGCGTGGTTCGCTGATGACGAGCTTTGGCTTTGGGATCATGAACAAGCAGTCTTGGTCGCGATTGATGTGTCCAGCGTGTTAAACGAACGGCAGTGGCTCAGAGTGGCGAGTGGTAACCCAGTTTTTGTGCCTTTGAAGAGTTTTATGCAGCAGATGGCTGCGTGGCAGAGTTTAGCTCTGTGGGATGATGACTCCGTGTTAGGTGAAATTCCTATCGTCGAGGGGCAACCAGAATTTAAGCTGAAACTTGAGGGTTCCACCAATAAACTTCGAGCCACTCTCACAGCGAATTACACCCCTGAGGTCTCTTTGACGCTGGGGTTGTTTGGGGCTAATGATATTAGCTTCCCAGTGGTAGATGCTAGTAATGAAGGGCATTGGGTCGACAGGAACCGTGATGCTGAAGATGATGCCGCAGGTAATTTGATGCGCTATGGTTTTCAGATTACAGGAGCTAAAGGAGAGTGGGAGTTGTCTGGGGATGACGCAGTGATTGACTTTTTGACCGATGCCTTGCCTGAGCTAGAGAAAAAGTGGACGGTTCTAACTGGTGGTAAGCTAAGCTCAATCAAAGGGAATTTGGTTCGAGTGCGGCCACACATGAATGTGCAAGGGAGTGGTGAAGAATGGTTAGCATTTGACTATGGTTTTCAAACTGACAGCGGACGTGAGATCCCACGTGAGGCAATTCAAAAAATGTTAGCTTCGGGTAAGCGGAGTGCGACCACCAAAAATGGTAAACAAGTTGTTATTTCCCAGTTCGATGCCGAGATGATGGAGTCTGTACTGCGTGATACCGATCCTCGCCAGGAAGGTGGCAAGTACTACGTGCCTAAAAATCAAGGAGCTTACCTCAAGCGTGTTCGCGAATACTACCAAGGGGAAAGTAAGTCTGAGCCAGATCGTTCGATTTTACAGCGTTTGCCTTCAGTCATTACCGATGCTCTACGTGGCTATCAGGAAGAAGGCATAGCATGGCTTTATGAGCGATGTGTTAACGAGTCGGCTGCTTTATTGGCTGATGATATGGGCTTAGGAAAAACCCTCCAAACTCTAGCAGTGCTGAGCCTCCGACAAGAAGTTAGTCAGCCGTCGTTGGTGGTGTGCCCTACTTCATTGTTAGCTAACTGGGCTGATGAGGCTGAGAAGTGGGCGCCGCAGTTAAAGGTGCAGTTAATGCACGGGCCACAGCGGAAGGAGCATTTCAAATCAATTTCTTCGGTCGATGTGATAATCACTAGCTATGCTCTGGTGGTTCGAGATCTAGCGGAGTACCAAAATTTAGAGCTCAATACTTTGGTGTTAGATGAAGCAAGCATGATTCGAAATGCTGACACGCAGGCGGCTAAGGCCTTACGCAAGCTGAATGCTGGTGCGCGTGTTGCTCTGACTGGAACTCCAGTGGAAAATGCTGTGCGAGATCTGTGGTCGCTCTACGCCTTCCTGCTGCCTGGCTATTTGGGGTCTAAGGAGGATTTCAAAAATCGGTACGAATTGGCGCTGGCTGGGGCGCAACCTGACGAAAACGTTCTACGACGACTGCGCTTACGCGTCGAGCCATTCATGATCCGCAGGACAAAGGCGCAGGTGGCCAAAGACCTCCCACAGAAGTTGGAACAAACACTGTGGTGTCAGCCATCCAAACTACAAAAAGAGGCCTATCAAGAAATCCTGCGCCAAGGGGTGGTTAAGGTCGATGAGTTAGAGGGGGGACGAGCTAGAATGCAGATGTTGACGGTTCTGTTGAGACTGCGCCAAGCAAGTTGTGACCTCAGATTACTGGGAGGTGAATCGATGGCTGAGCGAGAGCTTTCGATGCTGTCTGCGAAGTTAGAAATGCTTATTGAGCTCTTACATGAAGCAAGACGCGGAGGTCACAGAGTTCTGGTATTTAGTCAATTCACCAAAATGTTAGGATTCATTAAGGAGGCTTTGGCTAATGAGGGCATTAGTTTCGCCTATTTAGATGGAGCAACGCGTGACCGATCGGGTGAGGTGAAGAAATTTCAGGCGTCCAATGGGCCAGATGTGTTCTTGATAAGTTTGAAGGCTGGTGGTTACGGACTCAACCTCACAGCTGCAGACACTGTCGTGCACTTTGATCCATGGTGGAATCCAGCGGTGGAGGCTCAGGCCACAGATAGAGCCTACCGAATTGGCCAAACCAAGCCAGTGACTGTCTATAAGTTGATCGCCAAAGGAACGGTCGAAGAGAAAATTCTTAGACTGCAAGAGAGAAAACGTGGCTTAATTGGTGCGGCCATTGGTGATGAAGCCGAGCCAATGATGACTGGGCTCAATGCTGAGGATATGCGAGATTTGTTGAGTTAGTTCATATGGGGCTTTCCAACTCGACAGTACGGCCCTAAAAACAACCAAGCTCTTATACATTATGTTCAGTATTTCCCAATTATCCGACGATCAGAAACAGCAAATTGCAGTATGGGCTGAGGCCGGTGCGCAACTCCCCGATATCCAGAAACAGATATTGGAAGAATTTGAGATTCAAATCACCTATATGGATACCCGATTCTTGGTGTTAGACCTAGGGATTGAATTGGTGAAAGAAGTTGTAGTGGAAGAGCCAGAGAAAGTTGAGGTGGTGAAGGTGGCTACCGGATTTGTGGACGCAACTGTCGATGAAATCGAGCGTCTAGGTGCTTTGAAGTCGGGTTCGGTGACTTTTAGCGATGGAGAAAAGGCGTTGTGGATGATTGATCAAGAAGGTCGTCTTTCGATCGATGCCGACACTCCTGGTTATCAAGCTGAGGAAGAAGATCTCATAAAGTTCCAAGAAAAACTCCGCGACTTACTCACCTAAATAATTAAGTGTAGTGACCATGAAAATCCTACAAGGATTGAGCGTGCTTCTGACTTTGCTGTGCGCTAGTTGCTCAGCACCACAATCACCCAAAGTTCAGCCAAATCCAGTGATTGCCGATATCAATGGCTTGGTGATTATCAACAATACGCAGGCTGATATCACTGAAGTGAGGCTCACAATCGCTGAATCCGCACGACAGGTCAATGTGAGCCGCGTGTTGCCCATGAGCGAGTTTGCTACTGTCTTTCAGGCAAAAGAGTATCGAGGCCGACCAGCTAAGCTTACTTGGAGGCAGGGAGGTGTCGGCCATGTGAGCCTAGGACTAATCTTCTCAACCCCACGTGAAGTCTACGAAGGTGAACAACTGAGAGCGTTCCTAACAATAGGTTCAGAAGGGAAGGTGCGAGCAGAAGCAAAGTAGCAATAGTTGGAAAGTGGGCTAGGATGTCGTCCACGCTTGGTTAGTCAGCAAGGCAGCTAAGGCCTTGCATGAACTCATTGCAGATAAGTTAGCCTCATCTGGATTTGGAGACCGGCTGAGTATGAGGAAAGACCCGATGTGTCCAGGTGACTTACTATGCAGATTGTTCGAAGTATAGTTTGTAGTAAAAGGTGGCGGCACAAGAAAGCCCGCCAATAGATTTATTG
>NZ_JBDOPO010000304.1:13248-13897 GCF_039830215.1 Rubritalea sp.
GTAAAGTTCATAATACGACGCCAGAGCTTATACCTTTATGTCGATCATAGCTGTGCGCTTGAGTCCTTTGATCCAGCGCTTGTAACGTGCCGAAGATTTTTCGCGTTCAACGTTTCGACGAATAATTTTGCGTACTTCAGGGTCGGTCATGCTAGGTGCTGGGCCTAATATTTTTTTGCTCACGACTATGATGTGGTATCCAGCTGCGTCTTCAAGTGGGCCAATCACTGTGCCCGTAGGCTCTTCGAAAATCATGGTGGCTATGACTGGTGAAAGGTCGATACGGTCGACGCCTTCGTGGAGTCCTCCGTCTTCAGCCCAGGCGTCTTTGGAGTGTTCTTTAGCCAGTTGAGCAAAGTCATCACCCTTCTTAAGTTTGTCTACGATTTCTTCGGTGAGCTCAAGCTGGGAGTCGGCTGTGGCTAGTAGGTTGTCGTCATCAATCTTCGGGATGTAGATTTTCTCGAAGTTGCACTTGTCTTTAGCTGTGTCACGGAGCTCGGGTTTGACCTTGGCGTACTCTTTACGCATCTCTTCTGGAGTTGCTGGTGGAGTGTCAGAAAACTGCTGGGAGCGCATGGCTTGAACGATCAGCTGGCGGTGAATGAGTTCGCGGTATTTTTTGAATGAAAGTCCCTTCGATTGGAGT
>NZ_JBDOPO010000297.1:0-3093 GCF_039830215.1 Rubritalea sp.
ACGCTCGATGAGTTGGTGACTCGCGAGGGGTATCAGCATCCATCGGATATGATCCTCAGTATCACCGAAGGGGTCTACGATGACTTCATGCGTGAAAGTTTTGATAACTACGAGCAGCGAAAGCAAGATATTCAACAGCTTATGCAGTACGCGCATGGCTACACGGACATTAACGAATTCCTCTCGCAGCTCTCACTCATGAGCACTGCAGACGGTGAACCAACATCTAGTCGGAAAGAAAAGAATGATGAGAATGCTGTAACACTAAGTTCCATTCACCAAGCCAAGGGGCTCGAGTGGAAAGTTGTTTTTTTGATATGGCTCGCTGATGGTATGTTTCCAATCAAGAAGGTTATTGAAATAGACGATAATCATCAGATGGAGGAAGAACGCAGGCTTTTTTACGTTGCTCTAACACGTGCGAAAGATGAGCTCTATCTTACCTACCCAACTCTCAATCCAAGAAGCTACACGGGTGAAATTATGCAAACTCCATCCAGGTTCTTCGATGACTTCGACCAAAGTCTAGTTGAGCAATGGCAGGTACATAACGAGTGGTAGGCGCCAGTCGCTAAAGAGCTTCGTGACTACGCTGACCTTTATTGATTAGCGTGGTTTGGAAGTAGCCAGCAGATTTAGCGACTGCGCTAGCCTTTGTGAAATCTCTAGCAACTTCACTAGGGTGGTGAGAATCTGATGAGATAATTAGATCAACGCCACCATCGCGTGCTAGCTCTAGGAATGCGCTATCTGGGTATTGCTCGGCGCAAGGTTTGTGCCAACCCGCGGTATTAAGCTCGATGATCGCGCCTGAGCTAGCAATCGCATCAATCACGGGTTCGTAGAAGCGGTTCAGATCGCCATCTGGCTTGTAACCAAATTTCTTAATCAAGTCGGGGTGGGCTAATATATCGAAAAGTCCGCTATCGGCCATGTCGATGTAGCTTTGCCAGTATATTGACCAGACTTGTTCTATGTCGGATTTGGCCCACTTTGAGCCAATCCATTTTGGGTTATCAAAATCCCAGTTTTTTCCATCATTAATGTAATGGACGGAACCGATGAGGTAATCCCAATTGTATCGACTGCGGAGATCGGTGATCCACTTTTCACAATCAGGCAACCAATCGCATTCCATGCCAACGCGCACTGGCATTCTGTCTCCAGCATGAGCCGTGGCTCTATCAATCCAATCGAAATACTCCGGTAGCTGGGAGTTGAGCATTCGCCAGTCATCGAAAAGTGCCTCACCTACGGGTGCGTGATCAGAAATCCCGTATTCCGTCACGCCTGCGGCAATTGCTGCATCGATGAATGCTTCAGGTTCGCCATCAGCGTGCATGCAGAGAGGTGTGTGGGTGTGGTAGTCCGCTGGCATAGAGAAAAAGAGAAATTTATTAGCTTTTTCCTATTGATTTCATATTGAATATCGATTCTTAGCTGTGATGTTATCGACTAGGCGCCAGTTCGAAAGTGAAGCCTTTGAGGTACTCAGTTTCGGGGATTCCAGGGAGTATAGGATGGTCTAGGCGTTGACCGTGATTTTGAATGAGACGAAGGGCGCACTTGGCGTCAACTGATGCTGACACCACGTTCTGCAAGAAGAGTTCTCGTGTAGCGTGGTGAGAGCAGCAATAGGTGGAGAGAATTCCATTACGCGCTAGGATTTTCAGCCCACGGAGGTGGATTTCTTTATACCCGCGCATAGCATCCTTAAGAGTTTTTTTATTGCGCGTGAAGGATGGTGGATCGAGGATAATAAGGTCGTACTCATCTTCACAATGCTTAAGGAAATCGAAAGCATTGTGTTTGATAGCATTGATTTCAACCCCATTGAGCTCGGCGTTGCGCACTGTTGCTGCAATAGCGTTTTCCGACGAATCAACTGCTGTGACGCTTATGGCTCCAGCTTTTGCACAGGCTAGGGCAAACCCTCCTTGGTTACAAAAAACATCAAGAACTCTCTTACCTTTAGCCATTTTTGCAATCGCTGCGTGGGCTTCAAGTTGATCAAGATAGAGGCCGGTCTTTTGGCCATCTAGAAGGTCTACTTCAAAAATAACACCATTGGCTGTCACTGTAAATGGACCAGGGTTTTCACCATGCACGAGCGTTATTTCGGTTTCGATTCCTTCTGCTTTTAGCATTGGTGAGTCGTTGCGAAGAATTATGGTCTTCGGGGCTAATAGCTTAATGATGGCATCAATAATAATCTCTTTGCGCTGATGCATAGCCAGAGTGAGTGTCTGAAGCACGAAGTGGTCACCGTATCGGTCAAGAATCACGCCTGGTAGGGCGTCAGATTCACTCCAAACGATGCGGCAAAGGTTAATATCAATGCTTTCGGCGCGCTCACGTAAGTCAAAAGCTTGCTGAATGCGTCGCTTAAAGAACTCGAGTTCGAGTTTTTGCTTACGCCGAGAAATGCGACGAGCAACAATCTGTGAGTCTGGATTATAAATTGCAGTTCCTAGTGGACGATCTCGGAAATCCTTGAGGGATATGACGTCGCCAGGTTGTGGATTACCAAAAGTTTTTTGGATTTCTGATGAGTAGACCCAGTCGTGGCCATGAAAGATGCGTGCACGTGGTTTTACGATTATTCCAGCCATGATGTTGCTAATATTGAGTGAGTTAAAAGATATTATAATATAGGTCACCACATATTATATTGACGACTATAGAAGGCTAGACGCTAGTTGAACTCTGGTCAATACTTGAGCAGGACCATCAGGAATATTTTCCTCTTGATAGATGAGCTTGATAAAGACTATTCATAGAACACAATATTATGGGACAACAAAGTAATAAAAATATTAAGCGTCGTCGTCGTAAGGAATACCTTCGTCGAAAAAAAATCGCAACATCTACACCGACAGTTTCTATAGCGAAAAAGGTGTCTACTGATAAGCCTGAAACAAAAAAGCCAGCTGCGAAGAAAGCTGTACCAGCAAAGAAATCTGCCAAAAAACTAGCTAAAAAAGCTGCGACAAAGAAAGTAGCAAAGAAAGTAGCAAAGAAGGCCGCTAAAAAAGCTGTAAAGAAGACTGAAGAGTAGTCTATATTATTTATAGTGAATTTAAAAAAAAAAGC
>NZ_JBDOPO010000324.1:0-13844 GCF_039830215.1 Rubritalea sp.
TGCTAGCTCCTTGTATTCGGCCTCCAGCCTATGAGTGTGATTTTGCCCTAGAGATAAAGAAGACTATAGAAGTAGCGGGAGTGAAGGAGTATTATGACAGTGGCATTTGTACTAGTTCGGACCTATCTAAGTATTATTCTTACCGTATCGAAAAAGGAGCAACTGGTAGAATGCTTGCGCTGTTGGGTATCGAAGCATAAGTAATAGATCCAAGCATGAATGAGCATACAGAAATAGCCCGAGCAAAGGTCAATTTAAACTTAAAGATTCTAGGGAAAAGAGAGGATGGTTTTCATGCGATGGAAACACGCATGGCTCCTATCAGTTTGGCGGATCGGCTAAAATTTACTCCATCCGATGAATTTACGTTGGAATGTAAGAAAGAAGGAGTTCCTCTGGATGAGTCGAATCTTGTCACCATGGCAGTTCGCATTTTTCAAAGAGAAACAGGTAAGGCCTGTGCCTATCGTGTGAAGTTAGAAAAGCTTGTACCGCATGGAGCAGGTTTAGGAGGCGGGAGTGGCGATGCAGCTGCCACATTGCGCGCGCTCAATCACCTAGAGGGCACAGAACTGGCTATGGACGTTCTGGCTGATTGGGCTGGGGAGATAGGCAGTGATGTGCCATTCTTTGTCTACGACAGTGTCTGTGATTGTTCTGGGCGTGGAGAGATGGTCGACCCCATCGAATGGCCCCACGTTTTAGATGCTTTATTACTCAAGCCAAGCTTTGGAGTCAGCACGCCGGCAGCGTACAAAAGTTGGCGCAATTCGGAGGAAATTGCAGGGGTAGACTATGCGACCCAGTTCATGCCTTGGGGGGAATTTTTCAACGACTTGGAACGCCCAGTATTCCAAAAGCATCGATTTTTGGCAGAGATGAAAATGTGGTTGTTGCAGCAAGACGAAGTGGCTGCGGCAATGATGAGTGGCTCTGGATCCACTATGATAGCGATTCTTCATGACCCGCAGACTGCAGATAACTTAAAACAGCGAGCAATGGCTGAACTTGACGCTTCCCTCTGGGCAGCCGCAGTAAAAATTGGATAAATCGGTTTTTCTGTTGTTATTTTTGAGGTTCCATTGAGCATAGTGAGAGACCATGGCGTACACCGAAGACAAGGCATTTGAATTAGTAAAGTCAGCCCACGAGCGTGAGCGATTGAGTCATGCGTTTTTAATTACTGGCGAAGCTCTGGCTGGTGGCACAAAGCTAGCTTCTCGAATGATTGAGATGGTCAACGGAGCACATGACTCCACAACAGGTCTTGAGCTGTTTGGCGACGCCCCGGCCCCGGAGCCTAAGACTATTGATGAATTAGAAGGAGACTTGGTACGGGTCGTGAGGCCCGAGATGAAATCACGCAGAATTTCAGTGGAGCAAATTCGTGCGCTCGAGAAATCGATGTACCAGTCATCCGAAAAGGATCAGTGGAGAGTCGGAGTAGTGCTAGAAGCCGACCGCATGGGAGTGGCAGCTGAAAACGCTTTCCTAAAAACTCTGGAAGAACCGCCACCCAATTGCCTATTGCTGCTTATTACAAGTAACCATGATAGGCTCCTTCCAACTATTCTTTCCCGCTGCGTCCAACTTACGTTGATTACAAACGACCGACGTGAACCCTACGAAGGTGAAGCTGAGCTACTCGATGTTTTAGGTAAGATTGGCAAAGTTGGATTTGGTTCAGTTGGACGAGCTCTCACCCTAAAGGCTGCATTTTCTAAAGTTCTAGACCGTCGCAAATCAAGCATAAGTAAAGCCAACGACGCAGCAGAAAAAGAAGAAATCCTCCAATATAAAAAGACCACTGAGGGGGATTGGCTAAAACAGCGAGAGAGCTACTATAAGGCTCTCACTGAGAGCGAATACCTGTTAGAAAGGGGGAAGTTTTTAGATGTTCTCGTCACCTGGTTGGGCGATGTAGTGAGGCAAAAATGCGGTGTGGAGCACCTGGATTATCCAGCACATTCAGCCGTAACGAAATCCGTGGCAGAGAGTGATTCACTAGACTCTTTGTTACGTAGAATGGATGCACTGGAGAAGTTAGGGGGGTTATTAGAAACGAACGTCAGCGAGCCGCTAGCTCTAGAAGTTGGATTCATGCAGGCATTTGGATAGTTAGATTCAGACGATGAGTGGCAAGAAGCACAACTATGCAATCCTAAAAAAAACCAAAGGTAATATCTTGGTCGGGGTGGGCCCTTTCAAGGAATTGGCAGAATGCCCACACACCGGAGTTGCTTTTTATAAGAATAACTTCGCTCTAGATGAGTTGCGCCCGTGGAAGGTGCCACAGGAAGTCTTTGAACTCAGCGCATCAGATTTTGCTCAATTTGAGAAACCTAACTTTGCTTGGGATACACTTGAGCCTGAAGGATTCACAGGAGTTTTCAGTGAAATTAACCAAGCTATCCAGCGAGGAACTTTTGAGAAGTCAGTTCCGGTGGCGACTGAGATAGGTCGGCTAGTGAGCGGTGATATGTTAGGCTTGCTACGTGACCTTCATCTAGCAGGAGACAATATTTATTCCTACGCATGGGTTGAAGGAGACGAGGGTTTTTGTGGTTACACACCGGAATTGTTGTTTCATCTACGCAAAGGGAGATTTAAGACCATGGCTTTGGCTGGCACGGCTCGTTCAGACGAACACAGCATCTTTGCGTTCGACGAAAAAGAGATTCGTGAGCACGAGTATGTGGCACAGACCTTGGTCGCCAGCCTAGCTGATCTCGGGATGGTGAAGAGGAGTGAGCGCAGAATCATGGACCTCGGGAGTTTACTCCATTTCCATACCCCGCTTGATATCTTTATGTACGGGGATTATGGTATCGATTTTTTACTGCGAAAGATGCACCCGACTCCAGCTTTGGGACCATTGCCAAGAACGCCGAAAACTCTGAAGTTATTGCATGAATGGCGAGATCGCCTCAATGCGCCCGCACATTTTGGTGCACCTTTTGGGTTGTATGAGCATGGTGAGTTTCACGCAGTCGTGACTATTCGCGGGGCGTACTGGAAAGGGAATACTCTATTGATTCCCTCAGGCTGTGGAGTCATCGAGGCATCTCGCCTGACCAATGAATGGCGAGAACTTGGCTTAAAACGCAAAGCTGTAAAGGCTAATTTTGGGCTTTAACTAAAGAGATCCATTTGCGGAGGGTTTGGCTCCGGAACTGCGGCTTTGGTGTTTTTAGCGAGAGGCTTGTTTGTAGCTTCAGGCTTGGAAGAATTCATTTCTAAATGAGAAAGGATGTCCTTGGCGCGTTTGACGATGCTCACTGGCAGACCAGCGAGTTTTGCTACTTGGATTCCGTAGGATTTGTCGGCTGACCCGGGCAGAATTTTGCGGAGGAAGATGATTTCATCGTTCCACTCTCGCACGGCGACATTGTAGTTTTCCACGGCTATGCGCGTGTTTGCTAAGTCAGTGAGTTCGTGGTAATGGGTTGCAAAGAGAGTGCGAGACTTTAGCGAGTCATGGAGGTGCTCGGCTACTGACCAGGCTATTGAAAGACCGTCGAATGTGGCAGTGCCCCTGCCTATCTCATCGAGGATAACTAGGGATTTGTCAGTGGCGTTGTTGATGATGAGCGAGGTTTCATTCATCTCGACCATGAAGGTCGATTGGCCACGGGATATATCATCTGAGGCCCCGACTCGGCAGAATACTCGGTCAACTAGACCGATGTGCGCTGATTCAGCCGGGACGTAGGCTCCGAGCTGAGCCATCAGGGTGATGAGGGCTACTTGTCTGATGTAGGTAGATTTACCAGCCATGTTAGGCCCTGTGAGGATGACTAGTCTGGAGTCATCATGCTCAAGCAGTGTGTCATTTGGTACAAATTTTTCATCGACTAAAGTTTGCTCTAGGACTGGGTGACGCCCTTCCACAATACTGATTTTACGGGAATCATCTAGCAGTGGGCGAGTATGCTGGAACAGTTGAGCAGTTTCTGTCAAGCCGAGGAGAACGTCCAGTGTGGCAAGGGCATCGGCTGTTTGTTGTAGTTCATCTAGATGCTCCGCAATTTGCGCTCTGAGCTTAGTAAATTCTTCGGCTTCGAGTTGTTTCGACCGTTCTTCCGCACCGAGTACTTTACTTTCTACTTCTTTGAGTTCTGGAGTGATGAAGCGCTCGGCATTGGCCATCGTTTGTTTTCGCTGGTAATCATCGGGGACTAGATTGGCTTTCGCTTTAGTCACTTCGATGAAGTACCCAAAGACGTTGTTAAACTTAATTTTAAGGGTGTCGATACCACTGCGTTTCCTTTCGGATTCTTGCAGTTGTGCAATCCATTGCTTGCCGTCGCGCGAGGCTGATCGGAATTCATCGAGTGGTGGACAATAGCCGTCACGGATGATTCCTCCATCGGTTAGTTTTGCTGGAGGTTCGTCGACGAGAGCGTTCTCTAACAACTCGACGAGGTGATCGAAGTTGTGAATGTTTCCTAGCAGCTGGTTCGCAAGTGGAATGCTGGAAGCGACGGCTTGTAGATCCTCAGTGAGAGTAGGGATTTGAGCCAAGGACCTACCAAGGGATTGGAGGTCTCTAGCTGTGCCACTTCCTTGTGAAAGCCTTCCGGTGGTTCGCTCAATGTCACGAATTTTTTTCAGCGAACTACGGCATTGGTTGAGCAAGTAGGGTTGCTCAAGAAAGGCGGCGATGAGATCCTGGCGAGCGACGATAGGCTCTAAATCTCGAAGTGGGTGTAGGACCCAGTGACGGAGTTTCCGAGCTCCCATAGGAGTGGCTGTGCGATCGAGAGCGTGGACCAAAGTATGCTTTTTCCCAGAGCGAGAATCTACGAGGTCGAGGTTGCCCTGAGACGCAGAATCGATCATGACGAACTCGTTGTTATCACGGACTGAGAGTTTCAGTAGGTGATCACAGGACCTTCTGAGCTGGTAGATTAGGTAATGTAGAATGGCACCTGCGGCGGAGGTGGCCGCTGTCATGTCAGCGCATCCAAAACCATCGAAGGACTGGACTTTGAATTGTTCTTTAAGTTGGTGCTGAGCCTGATCGGGAATGTAGGCATAGCCGTCGTATGGCATGCAGTGGGCAATGTTGCCTAATTCTTTGACCTGGTCGTCGGGGATAATGATTTCGGACGGCGAGAGTCGTTTGATTTCATCTTCCAGCTGCATTTTGTCTGGAAATTCTGACACGCTGAATTCTCCAGTGGTGTGGTCAGCGCAAGCTAAGCCGTAGCGTTTTCCTATATAACAAATACTGGCTAGATAATTGTTGCGGGTGTCGTCTAGTAGGTTGATGTCATCGACGGTTCCAGCTGAAATGATTTGTGAGATCTCACGCTCAACTAATTGTCCTTGGACTGGTGTCGTCGTTTGCTCTGCGAGTGCCACTCGAATTCCAGCTCTGACGAGTTTTGCAATATAACCTTGAGCTGAGTGGTATGGGAATCCACACATTGGTACATCGTGGCGTTTGGTAAGGGCAATGTTGAGAGTTGACGCGGCGCGTTGCGCGTCCTCGAAAAACATCTCGTAAAAGTCACCTAAGCGGAAAAAAAGAACCACATCATCAGGGAGCGAGCGACGCATGGCTGTGTATTGAGCCATCATAGGAGTGAGTTTCTTGTCTTTCTTTGCAGCCATCTGGGCGGGAGTTTGATCTAGCATTGGGGGTAGTTTCAACTGTGAAGTGGCAAATTTAGAGAGATTTCCTACGGCTCTGGCTTGACAGTTTCCGGTGATATTAGATCCTAAATTTGTTTATGATAAAAAATAGATTTTCGCGTACGTTCCAAGTGCTAGCCTTGGGGAGCTTCGCTCTGACAGCAGGTCTTCAAGCCGAAGTGGAAGAGTCAAAAATGGCAGCAGATATGAAGGTTGTGAGCAAGCAGCTCAAATCACTCCGCACCATCCCTAAGGATGACTTTGTCGCGGCAGCAGAAGCTGCGCGTAAGGCGCATGAAGCGCTACTTTCGGCGATGAAATACACGGCCGTGATGGTGGAGGAAATGCCAGCTGGATCCGAGAAGGCCAAAGCGCTTGCAGACTCCCGCCGTCTAATGGGGCTTTCCTACTCAGTGCTTTGCGAACTTGAGCTAGCCTACCTGGAAAAAGATCCAGCCAAAATCGCAGCAGCGATGGCTAAAGTGAAGGAATCCAAGAAGGAGGGCCATAAAAAGTATACTGACGACTAATACTCTGCTAGGTTTCGCGCTATGAAGAAATGGTTGAAACGCCTTATCGTTGGACTCATTATCACAGCATGCGTCCTAGCATTTTCAGCAAAGTTTTTGCTGACCAAAGAATTCCTCGTTGAGGAAATAGAAGACTCAATCGATAGCCGAGTGCAGATTGGTTCTTTTGATGTCTCGCTATTTTCTGTCCCAGCTAAAGCAACACTTCAGGATGTGATTCTAGCTGAGCGAGACAATAGCGCGTACCGTAAGGTTACTTACAGTGAGCGTATCCCGCTAACTGAAGGTGTACTGATGTGCAAAGAGGTGAGCTTTGAAGTTTCTTTGTGGGATCTGTTGTCTCGAAAAATATCTGTGGAACATTTCGTATTGGATGGATTGCACGCTAAAGTGAAGCTGCACGAGGATGGTACAAACTCGCTTGATAGTTTCTTCAAAAATGCTGTGGAAGAAGATGCTCCAGTAGAGGAACCGCAGAGTTTCAATGCGCGTGACAAAGATGAATTCGTGACCCACCTTAAATCGATCTCAATCAGTAACGTAAGTTTTGATCTAACCATAGAGAAAACGGGAGTTTTCATTCAGGGGCAGGACTATTCGATAGAGCTCGAAGATATCAAGGTGGACCCCAGTGCCCTTGAGCTAGTAAATCAAGCGCAACTCAAGTTGGCCGGGAATCTAGAGGTATTTGATTCAGCCTCAAAAACCCTAAAATATGGGGAAATTGGACTTAGAGGGAATGCTGAAACGCAACTATTTGACCCGAGTACTGGGGATCTTGACCCGGACGTCACACTCGATTTAGATATCTCAGATTCTTCCTATCTAACCACTAAAGTCCCATACATTGAAAAGGTGTGGGCCTTCGGGAAAAAGCTAGAAAAGTACGGAATCAATTTCGGCACACTGCCGGAGAAAGCTGGGTTTGGGCGTAGTCGAAAAATTGCAGGTAGATATAAGCGTGGCCGAGTCGATGTAACGCAAGATTTGTCCATTGTCATTCATGACTGGGAAGTGGCAGTGAACGATAAGTCGTGGCTCAATTCGGCAAGTGAGCAACACGAGTTCTTTCTCGATCTAAGTGCTAGCCAAAAATCTAGCCAGTCGTTGGTCGGGCATATCGATAGACTATTGAAAAATGTGCCAAAGGAAATCCGCGGCGGTATAGCGGAAGAGATAAAGAGTAAATGGCTGGTCAATGACAAGTTGACACTAAGTTTACACAGCGAAGGGGCGCTGTCTAAGCCCAAGGTCAAGACGCTAACGGTGCTACCTAATGTGGATGACTTAATAAAAGACTATGCTAGGAAAGGTGCCGTCGATTTCTTATTCAAGCAGTTTGGCGGGAAGCGGTAGTTAGTCTGCGGCATTCAATATTGCTTTAGCATAGTGTTGAACATCTGTGTAATGATGGCCAGATAGTAGCCCGAAGTGGGTATTTTTTGTGAGCCAATAATGCCGCAAGAATGGGCTGGGAATACCACACAAAAAACGTGTGAGTTGCTGGTTCGTTCGTATCCTATTCTTTGGAGAATCTAGGAGCTGGTGAATACTTTCTATCTGAGAATCAGAGACTGGAGGTTCATTTGATTGAGGTAGTTTACTCGGGCGCTTTTCTTTGAGGCATGATGAGCACTTTCCGCAAGGAATATTTGCCTTTTCACCAAACCACTGGGCTAGCTTGTTGGGAATGCAGGCACGTGATGTAGCGATCTTTTTAACTTCGGTAAGCTTACTTAGCTCGGTCTCTGTTTGCTTCTGTAAATGCCCTAACAATTCACGTTTGATTGTTGGTGCATCAAGTGGCGAATTTTTAACCTGATAGTGCCAGAACCAACCACTAGTCTTGCATACGATGGAGTTGTCTTCCTTTAGCTGCAGTAGTGCTTTCCATAGTTTTGCTGGCGATACTGAGAAGTCGGCTTCAACAGATTCGGTGTCGTATCGCTCACCGAGTTGGAAAATATGTTCCAGAGCTGAGCGAAGTTTTTTAGGGAACTGAGTGAGATCAAGTCTACTACCGGTTACTGGCCATGCCCAAATGTAGCGCCAGCTTGTGCCAGTGAATTTGATGTGGCCACTAACCTCTAGCCGAGCGAGTATGATGTCTAAGCTACTGGAATGAAAATCGAGTTGGACTCGTGTGTGGTAGGGGGAGAGTTTGCTGGTCTTGCCTTGCTCGAACAGCGTGCCTATGAGCTTGGTGAGTGGACGGTCCCGTATCACTTTGGCTTGGATGAAATTTTCCAGAGGAATCACATCATCACCACAGGCTAGGAGTAGACAATGGCTTGGCAGTCCATCCCGGCCAGCTCGGCCGCTTTCCTGCATCCATCCCTCGGGTGATTTCGGCAGGTGGTAGTGAATGACGCTGCGAATGTTAGGCTTATTAACTCCCATACCAAATGCGATGGTTGCGACAACGACATTTATTTCGTCGGCAAGAAACTGGTTCTGAATTTGTGAGCGAGCTTTGGTGTTGAGTCCTGCATGGTACGAGCGCGCCTTGTAGCCATGAGCATTCAGCATGTGGGCAATGGCTTCGCATTGTTCTTGGCGCGTTGCGTAAACGATTGCAGGTAGACTCGCTTGGTTCGCTAAGGCAGCGAGTAAGGTGGGCTCCTTTTCCGCTACAGAACATGGTGCAATTTTAAATTTTAAATTGGGTCTCAGGTGGGATGAACTGAATTGTTGTGCCGTTTTTATTCTGAACTGTTTGCGTATATCAGAGGCGGTTTTACGGGTGGCTGTAGCCGTGAGAGCCAGCACTGACTGCGGCTTTAGAGATCTAACAACCTTTGGTAAGTAAAGGTAAGAGGGGCGAAAACTGTGACCCCAGTCAGAGATACAATGTGCTTCATCGATGGCGATAAGGGAAATATCAATCTGGCGAAGAATAGTGGAGAGTGCTGGGTTAGCTAGAGACTCTGGAGAAGTGTAGAAGAGTTTGAACTCTCCCTTGCGTAGCGAACTGAGCTGGTGACAGCGTTCTTCAGGGCTGAGAGTCGAATCTAAACGACCAACTGGTAGCCCCATACGCTTGAGCTCTTGGGTTTGATCCTGAATCAGTGAAATGAGCGGAGAAATCACCAGGCTCACTCCGTCTAGTAGCAGAGCTGGAAGCTGATAGGTGAGCGACTTGCCCGCACCTGTGGGGAGGATTGCCAGCGTTGGTGTGCCAGCGAGCACACTTTCTATAATTTCTCTCTGGAGTGGGCGAAATGTGGTGTGACTGAAATGGCGCCTGAGATTTTGTGCTAGAGCGTCGGCCACGGAGTATGGTATTTCTAGTTACGAATTGGCTCGATACGCTTTTCTAAAAAGCTAATGGATAGGTGAAGATTACCATGTTCTTTAGCTATTCCCATAAGGAGAGTTCCTTCACCAATGTGCCAGAGGTGGGAGTTAAGAATAGTACCATCACCAATCTGGGTGTTCTTCGGCATAGGGTTAGCCATGATAGCTGGCCCGTAGATCTCTGTGATAAGTCTGTTCGCTTTTTTGAATAGCTCGCGCAGTGTGGAACTGTATTTTGCTTGATCAATAGCGTCTGAGCGCAAGGAGATTTCCTTGAGTTTATCATGCTCATTCCAGTCAAAAAAGATGGAGAAATTTACTCCATTGAGGGCTTTCTTAATTCGGAAAGTTCCATTGAGACCAACTCTACCGAACATGGTTTTTGGCACAGTGTTCTCGACCCGATTACAGGCCATGAGTTTATCGGTGACCTCTTGTTTTGTATCCCCATACTCAAGGTCTTCATAGACACCAGCGTTGAGAGTGAGAACGGAAAGGAGAATGGGAGCGATGATTTTTATAAAGCTGCTCATGTTGGTGTGTAAAGTACTGAGAAATAGCCACTGCGCAATCTTGGATTCCAGAAAACTCAGGCATTTTCTCTTGGTTGGTGTGAAGGAGTATAGAAACAAAAAAGCCCATACGATTAAGCATGGGCTTTGGGGAGTCTTTTTGAGAGAGAAAATTACTTAGAGAGGTAGGATGACACGCCTGCATGGTCTGCAGTCATTGCGTCATCACCTTTTTGCCAATCCATTGGGCAAACTTCACCGTGCTGCTCGAAGTGCTGGAGTGCATCGATCACACGGATACATTCGTTGATAGAGCGGCCAAGTGGCATGTCGTTTACAACTTGGTGGCGCACCGTGCCAGCCTTGTCGATAAGGAAGAGGCCACGGTACGCAACGAGTTCACCTTCGATTTGGATGTCGTCGTCTTCGTCGAGAACAACTTCGCCAGCTAGGACGTCGTAGTCCTCAGAGATTGTTTTGTTGATGTCAGCCACGAGAGGGTAAGTAACGCCTTCGATTCCACCTTTGTTTTTAGGTGTATTGAGCCAAGCCCAGTGAGAGAACTCAGAGTCAGTTGAACAACCAACTACTTGAACGCCACGTGCTTCAAATTGGGCGATTTCGTCTTGGAAGCGGTGAAGCTCAGTTGGGCAGACGAAAGTGAAATCTTTAGGGTAGAAGAAGAGAACAACGTACTTTTCGCCAACGAATTGGTCGAGTGAGAATTCTTCGATAATGTTTTGGCCTTGCACTGCTTTAGCTGTGAAGGATGGTGCTTTTTTTCCTACGAGTACTGACATGTCTTTAATTTTTAGTTAGTTTTGAAATGATGTTCAAGGGTGTGCAACTTGCTATTCTTGAGCTATATGCAGGTTTGTGTAGTGGGGATTTCAATGACGTGCAATAGGTTTTTGAAGTAGTCGGAAGAATATTTCCTATAAGTATTTCTAATAATGAAGCGAATTTATATAAATAAAGGTCTATGCGCGAGTGGCATAGACCTCCATAAAAGTGGTTAAAGAGTGATCTTACTTCTTCGCGTAGAGAGCATGAAAATCATCGAGAGCTCGGTGGAGCTTATTGGCATTCTCCAAGTCAGTAGTTTGCTTGCACTTCATGGCGTAAACTGTGATTTGGTGAAGCAGTGTGAGCTTTTTACTATACGCTTCTTTGTCTGTTTCAGTGATTTTAATACGCTGGGCGAGGAAGTACTGAGCCACTGTGTCTTGGATGGACTGAGCGTGTTTTTCCTTGTTGTTGACCCAGCGTGTGAGCTGGTTGGCATTCTTTGATGGTTCTTTAGCAAGTTCAGTGATTTGCTGCATTGCTTTGGCAATAGTTTCTTGGTCCTTGTGCATTGATACGAAAACGTTGTCGTCGGCGTAAATTCCGCAAGGGACCTGACAGTGAGCTGAGAGCATAGGGGCTGAGACGAGCACTAAAAGTGCGACAGCGGATGAAATAATGGTAGTTTTCATAGAGTTGTTTCTTTAGTTGTTGGAAGCAGTATAGCGCATTATTTGAGCTCTAGCAGAATAAAAGTGAGAAAGTGTGAATTATGATGGATGAAAGTGGAAAAAGTAGGGTAAATTAGCACATGCTTTGTTATCTGGCTGCAGGTGCAGCGATTCCTCCATTCTTTATATTACTGACAGTGGTTCTGTTAGCTGTGGTTGTCGTGTCCCTGGTGCTAACACGCTTCAAACAATCCTTACTTGTAGGTTATTTTATCTGCGGAGTGGTGATCCGAAACTCTGGATTGTTAGACTGGGTTGGAGTTGAGCAGGTAGGTGTGATCGATGCACTAGCCGAAATAGGAGTAGTGCTGCTGCTCTTTACTTTGGGAATCGAATTTTCTCTCAAAGAGATCAAGGCTCTGCGTAGACCGGTGTTTATAGGGGGCGGCTCACAGGTGGGATTATGTGTTCTCGTGGCGGTTGGTGGAGGAATGCTTCTGGGGCTGAGTGGTGCTCAAGCTCTATTGTTAGGGTTCGCATTTTCACTCTCCTCCACAGCTGTCAGTATGAAGAGTTTTCAGGAAATGGCCTTGCCAGAGAGCCCACCAGCCCGAACAGCATTGGGGATGGCTATCTTTCAGGATTTGGCAGCCATACTTTTCATGGTTCTTATCCCGCCCTTATTGAGTAATGAAGAGGGAACCGTTGAAGTCGGGCTAGCCTTACTAAAGGGCGCGTTATTCACCGCCTGTATTGTCATTCTAAGCCGTCGGGGCTTTCCTCAAATGCTCGATGCTGTAGCTAGAACGAGGAGTCGTGAGCTATTCACAATCACAGTTATAGGGCTTTGTGCTGCAGTCGCACTTGTGAGTGGTTTACTAGGTTTAAGTCCAGCGCTTGGAGCATTCGCTGCTGGAGTTGTTGTGAGTGAATCTATCTATTCCCACCGAGTGCTCTCCGACATCTTACCTTTTAAAGACCTTTTCCTCACTGTATTCTTCGTCTCTGTCGGCTTGTTGATAGATGTGGACGTGATTCTAGCCTACTGGCCGACGATATTGTTGGCGACAGCCTCTATTATAGTAGTTAAAGGAGTGATCGTAGCCCTAGCTGCACATTGGTCAGGGCTAAGGCGAGGTAGCTGGCTAGTCTCCTCAGCTGCACTTTGTAGCACGGGAGAGTTCTCGATCGTGCTGCTGAATCGAGCTAGTGAGTTCAATGCTCTATCAGAACAACTTGAGCAGGTTCTTTTGGCAAGCACCGCGTTTTCAATGGGGCTTGTACCGACTCTACTTAAAAAGAGTATTGGCCTGGCAGATCGAATTAAGCGTTCTAGCAAACAGTTCTGTGGCTCAGAGCATGAAACACTTGGTATTGGCGGGCAGGTAAGTGAGTTGAATGATCATGTGATCATTTGCGGTTATGGTCCAGTAGGGGAGAACCTTCACAGAAACCTGAGCCGGTGCAACGTCGGAGTTATTGTGCTGGAGACAAATCCAGAAACGGTGAAACGTCTGCACGGTGAGGGAGTGATTTGCCTGTTTGCTGACGCTAGCGATTCGGAGTCACTTCATTTAGCCCGCACTGAGCATGCGAGAAGTATCGCATTCACGTTCCCAGATGAACAAGCAGTCTTGAAGGCGATGCATAGTGCCCAAGAGATCAACCCTGAGATTCGTATCTATGCGCGAGCCAAATTTACAGCCCAAGCAGAGCGCTTAAAAGTGTCTGGCGTCCACTTCGTGTTACATGATGAAGAGCAAAGCGGGCGGGCTATGATTAGCTCAGTGATGCAGTGCTATGAAGTCGATATCGAACCGGATTGGGAAACTAATTAAGTATTGGCTCATCTCGTTTGTGGGAATGAGTTTTACTAAGAAAAACGTTGAAATACTGAAAGTCTGTGGTGGATGAATTATGCGATCTTGAGCTAGAAATGAATACAAGTTCAGAGCTACACACCAGAGAGAACTAGAAGGTGCCGTTGAGTTTGCGGAGAGTCCAGAAGAGCGACAGCAAGACGATGATGGTCAGCATCGTAGCAATCTGAGCCGATAGAGGGATGCTTTCTTCTTGTGGGTTCTTGACTGGTAGTGCGTTGATTTTACTGGCTATGTCTTTGATGTCTTTAGCCATGATAACTTTGCCACCAGTGACTCGGGCCATCTCTTCGAGCACTTCTGGGCGCGCAGGTTGTCCGGTTTTTTCGAGTACACCACCCTGCGCTATGATACTTGTTTCGACTGTGGCGTCAGTGTCGTCGAAGATACCAGCGGTAATATTCCATTCGCCAGGGAGCGAAATACGTGTGCGACCACTATAGTTGCCCCATGTTTCTGCTGAGCGAGTGAGCTCGATGCGTGATTTATTGCCATTGGGAGCTGTGACGTCTACGTAGATAGAGGCGT
>NZ_JBDOPO010000095.1:0-3071 GCF_039830215.1 Rubritalea sp.
GATGGTCGCAGCAGGAAGACTATAGCTATAGAAAGGTGCAGCTTCAGCGTAGAGAGAAAGATTCGGCTTATCTTCACCTAGACGGCTAGTGATGCCAATCACACCACCTGCTGCGTCTGCTCCATAGAGAACACTCTGAGGACCGCGAAGCACTTCAAGTTGTGAAACTTGGTTCGTTTGCGCTGCACCTAGGAAAACACCAGTGGAGTTGTTGGATTCGGTGACGCGAACACCATCAACCACTACCTGATTATAGCGCGTGGGCAAACCACGCACAATCACAGTACCGATAGAGCCTGTTTGACCCGCTGTGGAGAGGGCTTGTACACCTGCTAGATCGTCTACAGCATTGAGGAAACGATTCTGCTGGGTGCGTTCCAATCCCTCCCCCGTCAAGATAGAGACTGATGAACTCGTCTTATCGAGAGGATTCTCAAACCTCGAGGCGATCACGGTCGTTGGCTCGAGTGATTCGAGTTGTACTTTTGCCTCTTGAGCCTGTGCCGCACATTGGCTGACTGCAATCAGTCCAGCCACAACTTGCTTACCTGATACCAGGTTATTGTTTGTAGTGTTTTTCATAGTTCTGCCCCTGAAATCCGCAGGGATAGCTAATGTTGTCTCATGGCGTGGCATCCTGGCTCAGCTGATGTCTAGTCAACCTCACAGTGGCGGTACCGCTCCGGAATAACACCCAACACCATAGAGTTGGCGTGCGCACCGGATTCCCCATCTATTTCCTGCTCGTACTACGAGTCTCCATGAGCCACAACACGCCTATTGGCGAGCTGCTACGCGCTTCTACTCACCGCTTCGGTGATTGCAACCAAAATGTCACCAAGCACACTCTAACAGTACGCTATAACAATATATGCATACTAAGGAGAAGCTGAGAGAAAAAGAACTACTCAACAAACTCCAAGGAGATATCCAAGGCCACAGCCGAGTGCGTGACTGCGCCGACCGAGATAAAATCAACACCCGTCTGAGCAATACCAGCCACAGTCTCCAGGTTCACTCCGCCGCTGGCTTCCAACTTTGGTCCTGTAGCGCCACGCATGGCTACCGCATCACGCAGTTCATCGTTACTCATATTATCGAGCAAAATGTAATCCACTCCCTCAAGAGTCAGGAACTGCTCCACCTGATCTATCCGGTCAGCCTCCAGCTCCACCTCCACACCAGGCTTATCCGACTTCAACTGCAGGATCGCTTGCTGTAGCCACTCCAGACCATTCTCAGCCACCAAATGGTTATCCTTCACCATCGCTCTATCATAGAGCCCCATCCGGTGGTTCGTACCACCGCCAGTCCTGACAGCCATTTTCTCAAGCCAACGCCATCCTGGTGTCGTCTTGCGCGTGTCAAGAATCTGCGCCTGAGCCCCCTCAGTCAGCTCCACAAAGCGCGCCGTCTTCGTCGCCACTCCAGAAAGCCGTTGAGTGAAATTGAGAGCCGTACGCTCCGCAGTCAGCAATGATCTAGCAGAGCCCGTGATCTCCATCACCCTCGTGCCATGCGTGACCACACTCCCATCAGCCACCATTTGCCGGGTCACGATATTCGGATCGATCTTAGCAAAGATCCTCTCAGCAATATCCAATCCAGCAATCACGCCAGAATCTTTGACCAACATGAACGCACGCGACTGCACCTCCTCCGGCACAAAATACTCTGCGGTCACATCCCCTGCTCCTATATCTTCTAGGAGTGCTAAATCTATCAATTGCTCGACCTCTGGCTGCATGCGGGGACTCTAGCGTGAGATTTCACTCTGGAAACCCAAAAAACTTGCATCTTTGTACCACTCTGTTTTGACTCGCAGCATGCCGATTGAAATGCAACAAACTCTCGCTGCTCCAGCAACCCTCGAGGGCTCGTCTCTCCACACTGGTCAGAAGGTGACTCTCACCATCAAACCAGCCCCTGCTGACTCCGGATTCCAATTTCGTAGAATAGATCTCGACGACCAACCTTTCATCGACGCCGATGTCAGCAAGGTCCAAACAGTAGAACGCGCTACCACCCTCGCTGAAGGATCAGTGAAGGTGCACACAGTAGAGCACGTCATCTCCGCACTCACAGGAATGGGTGTTGATAATGCTCTGATCGAGATGGATGCCAATGAGCCACCGATCGGTGATGGTTCATCCGCTCCATTCGTAGAACTTATCAAACAAGCAGGCGTCGTCACTCAAGATGTGCCTGCTAAGGTTTGGGAGATCCGCGAGCCACTTTTTTATGATTCAGGTAATGGATCATTCATCACCATCGTCCCAGACAAGGAATTCCGCGTCTCCTGCACCAATGTCGGACCTGACGGCCGATTCACCCAGTACTTCTCCAGCGTTGTCAACCCTGAGACCTATGAAAAGGAAATCGCTCCAGCCCGTACCTTCGTCTACTACGAAGACGTAAAGCCACTTCTCGACAAAGGCCTCATCAAAGGTGGATCGCTCGAAAATGCTGTCGTCATCCGCGGTGAAGAAATCATGAGCAAAGAGCCACTTCGCTTTGACAACGAATTTGCCCGTCACAAGGCGCTCGACGTCATTGGCGACCTCATGCTCAGTGGCAAGCGCATCACCGGCCACGTCATCTGTGTCAAACCAGGCCACGGCCCTAACACAAAGATGGCTGCCATTCTCAAGACGAACTACCTTCGTATGCGCTCTATGGTGCCACCACTCGCTATCCCTAAAGGCGAAGCAGTGCTCGACATCAACGACATCCTCAAGATTCTCCCACACCGATACCCATTCCTCCTCGTCGATCGCATCATCGACTTCGTAGGCGACAATAAGTGCACTGGCGTGAAGAATGTGACTATCAACGAGCCATTCTTCCCTGGCCACTTCCCGGGCCACCCGATCATGCCAGGCGTACTACAGGTAGAAGCAATGGCGCAGGTTGCTTCATGCCTCATGCTCCGCAAGCCTGAGAACCAAGGCAAGATTGGTTACTTCATGAGCGCGGACAAAGTCAAATGGCGTCACCCAGTACTCCCTGGCGACACCCTCTTCATCGAAGCCGAAATCATCAAGACCCGCCGCAACATCGGCTTTGCAAGC
>NZ_JBDOPO010000185.1:0-3037 GCF_039830215.1 Rubritalea sp.
CCATCCTCTACCGGAGCTCCAGGCGGGAACAAGGTTGGTCAAACGATGTTTGATTACGTTGATGCTGAGGGGGACTTTCGCCGCTGCACCCAAGAGCTCCGTAAGCTAGGGATAGTAGTCCAACTACAGTCTAGCAATGAAGATGGCCTAGTGAGCAGAACTGTAGAAGAGCAGAAGCGTGACACTGAAATGCGTCAGGCTGGGGTGAAAAAGAATCGGTCTAACAGGTGTAAATACAGCTGCCCAAGTTGCAGCATGAATGTCTGGGGAAAACCCGAACTCCACATCGTCTGCGGGAGTTGCCAGCAAACCCTCACACGCGTCTAGCGGATCCGGAATCTGGCAGGTGAAATTCTTAATTGGAGCGAAGCTATCGTCGGCAGGGAAGGTTCTCCGAACCGTCCGGCGAGGTGGACTCAGTATATTCAAAAAAAACAGACACCTACCCGTGACGTGAAAGTTTGCAAAGCAATAGGGTGGCTAGTCCAACAACCGAGAAATCGCTGCTAGCTCTTCAGGCTTGGCATTCCCTTGTGCGGTACTGAGTTCAACAGCCACTTTTCCTAGGGTCTGATAGATGGCTAGGGTGTTGGTGTTTGTAGTCTGTAGGGCATCGATGTGGGCTGATACGCTATTGTGATCGCCGCGGGCGATAGGGCCAGTGAGAGCGTTTGTTGTGCCTTTCTGAAAGATGTTAGTGAGGGTGGTTTGCATCAAGGGTTGCATCATTTGGCTGGCAGTTGAGCGGTCAATCCCAGCTTTTTCAAAGAGCTGGACGCTAGCTTCTGTGAGCGCTGTGAGTTGATTGCAGCACAGAGCAGTAGCCGTGTGATACAGCGCCTTTTGTTCAGCATGCAGAGTAAAGCACGTTCCTCCAATTTTTTCGAAGAGAGGGGATAGAATAGCCAATGCATCGCTATCGCCTTCACAACCGCAATACGTGCCAGCGAAAGAATCTAAATCACTCAGAGCTTGAGCAAAACTCATCACAGGATGCACGCTGGCCACATGAGCACCAGTGGGCACGACCGTCTCTAACACCGAACTACTCAGCAGTCCGCTACAGTGGAATACAATAGAGGCATCATTGAGTTGACCACTGGCGGCAAGTTTTTCTGTAACCCCCTTGATCTCGGCGTCAGATGTAGTGATCATCCAGAGGTCGGCAATTGGCATAGATTCTAGATCTGAAGCGGTTGATCCGCCACCAATATGTTCTATAGCTGTTTCAGAGCTTTTGAGCGAACGATTAAGGACCGCACCGATGTTAACTAAGTCCGAATCATGCCAAAGCCTAGCTAGTGATTGTCCCAGCTTGCCAGCTCCTATGATGTTGAGTGTGTGCATTGATGCATCCATTGTGGAGAAGCTGAGTCAGATTTTAAAACACAAAAAAGCGAATCGGAATCGATTCGCTTTTTTTAAGCTGCCACGCTGGCAGAGGGGGTGAGATTCGAACTCACGGTAGGTTTAACCCTACGTCGGTTTTCAAGACCGGTGCATTAAACCACTCTGCCACCCCTCCGTGTTGCGTTAGCTGCGGAGGAAAGAAAACGTATTTCTTAGAATTTGGCAAGTAAACATTGGTATTTTTTTGCGCTTTTTTTATAAGTGTTTGATTATAATAGTGCTGATTGTGTCTGATTTATTTTAGCAATGATGCTCATTGCGACTATGTGCTGCGCTCAATCCTGCAAAAGGAGTGCGAATTCTGAGGTGTTGCAGGCAAACTTCATCATCATGCAGGCTTCAGCTGCTAAATTTCTAGAGATAAAATGCTATATCTCCCTCGTATCACTGGAAAACAACAAGTAGTAGCTTAGTGGAAGTTTGTTTTGCATCTTATGGGGATGCGTGTAGAGGTACGGTGCGACGGCGCACTTTAGGGCTCAAGTTTTCTTTCTGAGTGATGTTGTCACCAATCCAGAACAGATTATGAGAAAAGTATTTAGCCTTATTGACGAGAAGAAGAAGCCTGCACGTATGGTGGAAGCAGCAAAGAACACCATAAACAAGTACATCAAACGCGAGCGTAAGAAGACACTCACAGAAGGTATGGACTTCTGGGACTTTGATTGCCAGTTTGGTGCTGATGCAGAAGTGGCACTCCCAGTGCATTTTTCTCAGCTCTTTGTTGCTATCGATCAAGCCGAGAAGGACGCACTCGAGTCATTCTATGTGGAGATTATCGCTAAAGAAGTGAAGCGTACCAGAAAGCCAAAAGAAGGCCAGTAGACCTTACTAGAGTACAGTTGACAGTGTTCAGTTTTCAGGCTGACACGATGAAATAAGGGAGTCTACATCTAGGCTCCTTTTTTGCGTGCATGCGGTTACCAGATGAGGGGCATAGCCGGAATAACTAGCCTGATGAAATTTTATAATTTCTAATTCTTAATTCTTAATTCGTAATTAGATGCTAAGCGAGCTCTGCCACCCATCGCACGAAATTTCACGCATTAGGCTGCTGCCAATGTAAGCCCAGACTTCATTTTCTGAACACGGAACACGGAACACGGAACACGGAACTAGGCCGAAGCAATTGTTGTCTGAGAAAATGGGAAAGGCTCCTGACAAGTCTATGGATGAAGTTTACTACAGAAAAATCAGATCGATCTCGAGTCACCTATTGTGATGCGTTGCTTGGAGACTTCTTAGCTGCTTTCTTTTTCGAAGGATTTATTCTGACTTTAAAGTGACTGTCGCTGTGCTTGGTTTCCACCTTTGGGATAGCTTTGGCTAGGTCAGAGAGCTTTGTATGACCCCAAGTACGGGAATCGAAGTCGGGTGCTTGCTTGTTGATGTGACTACCCACTCCGCCCAGTGAAGCCCATCTGGAGTCATCACTAGTTGCATCGATAGCGGCTTTGAAATAATTGAAGAGTCTCGGGTCTGTGACAGGTGTGGCATTTGATGGACATTCAGCCTCTGGTTCAAGTAATTCAAGGTAGATGAATTTATCACAAGTTTCAACGAATGGCTTCGGCGTCTTTTTTTGTCCAAAACCATAGACTGTGAGCGACTGCTCTCTGATGCGTGC
>NZ_JBDOPO010000216.1:0-13531 GCF_039830215.1 Rubritalea sp.
TCAGGAGTTTGGCTAAGAGGCAGACGAGGATTCAGAAATATTTCAACTCATCAAAAATTTCTTATGCTGCCTGATTTCCCGCCCCATTAATATGATGAAAAAATAACTCCTTTGGTAAATAGAACGAGACTTCTACAATGCTGGTGACAGATAAGCTGCAGCCTCAAAAATACTCAGCTACCTTTCTCAAAACATCCGTCTCAACAGCGCTCCAGAATAAGCTAAAAAGCTGATTCCGCTTATTGGGCCACCCCAAAGCAGAAAAAAATTTATTAGACAAGCATGGGCCAGAACCCCAAGTGATGCCCTCCACTCATCCGACTCCCTCTCCGGCGAAAAAGAATAATGGCAACTATATCGAGCTGCCAGTGGATCACAGAGTCTTACAAAAAAGCCACCACGCAGAACCTGAGTAGTGGCTTTTTATTTGAATTTTTCGCTGATTTTTAGCGTGGAAGCGGAAACGCACGGTTGAAGTCGTAGACTTCGTTGCGGATTTCTTCGAGCTTAGCTTCGTCTTCGCGACCTTCGATAGCAGCGTGAATCAAGTCAGCCACCTTGATGACGTCTTCTTCCTTCATGCCACGAGTCGTGACTGCTGGAGTACCGATACGGATTCCGCTCGGCTTGAATGGTCCAGCTGTATCGAACGGGATAGAGTTTTTGTTTACTGTGATTCCCGCTTCGTCGAGCGCAGTGGAAACGATAGAGCCATCGAGCCCATTAGGGCGGAAATCCATCAAGAAGAGGTGGTTGTCTGTGCCACCAGAAACGATGCGGTAGCCGTGCCCAGCGAGGCGTCCTGCCATAGCTTGTGCATTCTTTACAACTTGTGCGCAGTACTCCTTGAACTCGGGCTTGAGCGCTTCACCGAAGCACACTGCCTTAGCTGCGATCACGTGCATGAGCGGGCCACCCTGAATACCAGGGAATACTGTGGAGTCAATCTTCTTAGCGTGTTCTTCCTTACAAAGAATCACACCACCACGTGGTCCACGAAGGGACTTATGGGTGGTAGAAGTCACAAAATCTGCGTGCGGCACTGGGTTCGGATGCACACCTGCTGCTACGAGACCGGCGATGTGTGCCATGTCCACGAAGAGATACGCTCCAACCTTCTTCGCTATCTGCCCCATGCGCTCGAAATCGATTTCACGTGGGTAAGCTGACGCGCCTGTCGTAATGAGTGCTGGCTGGAACTCCACTGCTGCGGCTTCAAGCGCATCGTAGTCGATACGCTCGTCGGTCTCGCTCACACCGTAGTGTTGAACTTCGTAAAACTTACCTGAGAAATTTGCCTTGTGACCGTGAGTGAGGTGACCACCGTGGGCAAGATCCATAGTGAGAATCTTATCACCCGGCTTGAGCACCGAGAAATACACAGCTGTATTTGCCTGCGAACCAGAGTGCGGTTGCACATTTGCGTGATCAGCGCCAAAGATTTCCTTCAGTCGATCGATCGCGATTGTTTCAACCACATCAACGTGTTCACAACCTCCATACCAACGGCGTCCTGGGTAACCTTCTGCATACTTGTTAGTAAGGAGCCCCCCTTGAGCTTCCTGCACCGCGCGGGAGGTGAAGTTCTCAGACGCGATCAACTCGATGTTATTGCGCTGGCGTAGTCCTTCTTCTTGGATGGCTTGGAAAATTGCTGGATCGGAAACTGCGATAGCGCTGCCGGACGCCTTGGTGAGGCGAGTTTCATGGCGACCGCCTTCAAACTCAGTTTCGAGGAATGCCCCCACCATGGCGAGCGCTGTCGCTTCGTCCACATGTTTCTGACCGAGGCAAAGAATGTTTGCGTCGTTGTGCTCACGGGACACCACTGTGTCTGTAACTGATTGCACATTGGCTGCGCGCACGCCGATGAAGCGGTTCGCCGCCATGCTGACACCGACACCTGAGGTGCAAACGAGAACACCACAGTCAAATTGCTGCTGGCTCACCTCGATCGCCACTTCGTTAGCGAAATCGGCGTAATCTACGGAATCATTGGAATGGGTGCCATAGTCGGCTACTTCATGGCCGAGGGACATGAGGTGGCGCGCGATGGCGTCTTTTAGGTCTACTCCGCCGTGGTCGGCGCCGATAGCAATGCGGTATCTGGATTCACTCATAACTGTGTGTAAAATTGGAAATTAGGCTCCCAGTGACTTTCCTTATGTTGACCAAAAACGCAACCGCCAAATGAAGTGTGACACGCTTTTTTACATACATTTACGAAGAACTCTCCGCTAATGGCTCATATAGCCCTTAGTGGCACTACCAATCCATCAAGCATTTGGACAAGCTGGCTGAAGCACTTCTCTTGAGAGCAGCTACACACACTCAGAACACACACAGCCATGATGACATCCACCCCTGCAATCAGCTCCCAATGCTTAGCCTTTCCGCTTAAATTACCTCAGACTAGCTACTACTCAACCATTGCATACATATACCACATGCCAATTTTGATAAAAAATGCATCCCAATGAGATTCTTGTCACTCAGATCAGACTATAATTTTGATGAGGTACTCATTTCGATCTCGCAGCATATGTAGGTAAAAAGTCATTAATCTAAGTTAAGCGATTTATCGCCCGCTGAGTATGTTTTCTAGATTTCATGACCACATAGGACGCACCCTGAAATTTCCCCCTTAAAAACGGCCACGCAGTACCCCAACAACAAAAACGCGACCAACAAAAACGCGTAACTAATTGAAATGCAAGTGGTACCACCGACCGGACTCGAACCGGTACGCCCCGAAGGACAGCAGATTTTAAGTCTGCGGCGTCTACCAATTCCGCCACGGTGGCTTATGCTAAATCGGCTAATGATTAGCCGGTTTGCAAACTGCGATGCGGAGACTACTCACGAGATTTGATCTCGTCAATGGTAGCTTTCAAAGACTTTTTCACATCCTCGTTAGCTAATTCATATGCAATGAGTAACGAAGGAAGGGCATCTGACGTTCCTATCTTGCGGAGCACATTAGCGGCGGAATCCAACTCAACAGGTTCCAACTCAGGCAACATATCGATCAAAGCTACTTCAGCGATTTTGCCAGCTCTGATCAACGTAACTTCGTGTAAAACACGTTCCTTCATCCATGCATAAAGGAGGATATCGCCAACCTCTTCTACCTTTTGCTCCAGTAAGTAGTTGAGATAACTCTGAGGAACAATTTTCTGATTCACAGCAAATTTTCGGGCCTGAGATACGATCAATGCTGAAGCATTATCTTGGTCGGCCCTATCCCATCGAGCGAGTGCCTCTACTGCTGCAAGCTTTAGCTCTAGTGATTCTAGCTCGATGAGCGTCTGAAATTGTCGCGCTATGTCTGCACGCAGGAAGAACTTTTGAGTTTTGGAAAGTCGCTGAACCGCTGCTAGCTGGCGTTCTTGATCGATATGCTTTAACTCGGCTAGGTTTGCTTGATAAAATTGTGGATTCTCGTCATCGACTAAGACGTCAAACTTAGAATTTTTGAAGGTGCTGGGTTCGACCACCACCTCTACAATTTGGAGGTCTTTTCTTACTTTCATCACTGTTCCGAATTCACCGATCAATAGCGCGGCCTTTTCAAGTGGTTGCTTACTATTTAGGTAAACGAGTAAAATGCATGGTTGGTCATTTAGCTCACGGTTTGTATAAACTCGCGGAACTTCATCGGTATTGAGCGCTCTCGCCAGGTAGTCTTTAATCGTATCTAAGTACGCGGGTTTGGCCCGCATCAGAGCTACTGCGACTACTTTTTCGGGGTCTGCAGCCTGAGCAATTTTGGACTGGACCGATGCGTAGCCGATACTAATCTTGTATGCTAACAACTCAGCATCAGGATCCAACGTCAAAGGTTCGGACGGCATTATTTCCGTATTAGAACCTATGATGACTGGTGATAACTGAGCCGGATAAATAATCGGCATGCTGCAAACTGCTGTTGCTAGCACTAGCGCAAAAATCACGCCAAATGTGCGGTATTTACGAAAACCAAATATGATCAACAAACTACCGACCAATGCTGAAAACCCAGCTAAAACCCAACGTTTATCATCTGCCACGTCAGTCATTGCTCCAAGTTCCCCGTTACCCAAAACAAAGAAAAGGATGACTAAGCCCATCAATGTGACTCCAGCAGAAATAGCTAATAAGCGTCTCGGCCCAAGCGGCATGATTGCATTGGGATCCATTTCTTGGTCATAGGAAGCGGTGCGGAAATGCACCTCCGAGCCATTAGTAACATTCGGAATTCTCTTAGAAAAGCCCTTCAGCCCCTGAGCCTTGTCTCCAGGAAATTGGCGTATTGCAAGCTTATCAACATGCTCATTGGATAGATCAAACGGATGCTGGCACGCCGCACATTCTATAGGAAAACCCATCATTTCTCCACTGACATCGAAGCATTCTTTACATTTTGGACATCGGATTTTGATTTCACTCATGAATCAGGATTTAGTCAAATTTTGATAACTTACATAGTAATCGTTGCCTGTGAGTATGGCGAGCCACAAAATTTACTTAACTATGCTATAGAGCACTTGCCCTCCCCCGCTATCGCAGTTACCTCTTGTGCATGCTACCTGAAGTAGAGTCATTACTCATCGTCCAAGACCGTGATCAGAAGATCCACGCCCTCAAACAAGAACTTGCTAAAATCCCACGCGATAAAGCCAGAGCTGAGGACAAACTAAGCTCAGACAAGCAAGCTGTGGCAGACGCCAAGCTGGCTTACCAAGAAAATGAAGTGGCCATAAAAAATGTGGAGCTCGACATCGCGACCCGTCGCGACTCGATCGCTAAGATCAAGGTCCAGCAGTTCGAAACAAAAAAGAACGAAGAATACACAGCTCTAGCTAATGACGCTATTCGCTACGAAGAAATGGTAGATGAGCTAGAAACCATCGAGCTGGAGCTCATGGAGAAAGCTGACACCCTCCGCGAAAACCATGCAATGGCAAGCGCAGCTCTTGCTGAAACTCAAAAGCTCGTCGACATCGACATTGTCGCTCTTGAGGAAAAGGGCACTCAGAGCACAGCTCGCCTCAACGAGGTTCTCGCCGAGCGCGCAGAGCTCGTACAAAAGGTTGACGATAGTCTCGTGGTTCTTTACGACCGCCTCCTCAAGAGTAAAGGAAACGACCCCGTAGCTCCGCTGAAAGGCTCACAATGCAAAGGTTGCCACATGAAGGTGACACAGACTACCATGGTCAATGTGCAGGCTGAAAAAGCGATTGCTCAGTGCGAGAACTGCGGACGCATCCTCTACTCAGTCTAATTTCCAGGAGTCCGAAACTCCAACCTGACAATAACAACACAACTATCAAATCTGTGCTTCCCTGGTTCGACAACGACAAGTTTCCACTTTTCCTCGCCCCAATGGCTGGGGTCACTGACGTGACGTTTCGCACGATCTGCAAGGAGCTAGGTGCGGATGTGATGGTGACCGAGTTCGTCTCGGCTGAGGGAATTATGCAACGAGACGACCGCACCCGCAAGTACACCGAGTTCCACGAAGGCCAGCGCCCAGTCGGCGTCCAACTCTTCGGAGCTGACGGTCAACGCATGGGTGAAGCGGCAAAGAAAATCATCGATTGGAAACAACCAGACTTCATCGACATCAATTTTGGATGCCCGGTGAGCAAAGTGGTCTCCAAGAATGGTGGGTCCTCTCTTTTAAAAGACTGCCCACTTCTAGCCTCGGTAGCAGAAGGAGTGTCCAAGGCTGTGGGCGACCAAGTTCCTGTCACTGCAAAAATTCGCGTGGGCTGGGACGAAAAAAGCATCAATGCTGTCGAAGTCTGTAAGACATTAGAAGACTGTGGAATGCAGCAGATAGCCATCCATGGACGCACCCGGTCGCAGGGCTACCGCGGTGAAGCGAACTGGAACATCATCGACGAATGCGCGCGCTCCACCGACCTCCCCGTCATTGGCAATGGCGACATCACTTGCGGCGAAGACATAGAGATGCGGAAGAAAACTACTGCAGTTTCAGGCCTGATGATTGGCCGTGCGGCAATGCAAAACCCGTGGATTTTCCGCGAGGCTAAACACTTTTTAGAAACGGGCGAACACCTGCCAGCGATCACTATCGAAGAACGCTGGGAGCTCATTATCCGCCACTGCACACTGGCCACGAAGTCTGACCGCTACGGTGGTGAAGAACGCCACACTGTGATGGCCATGCGCTCACGCCTGATGGCCTACTGTAAAGGCTTCAGCGGAGCCAAAGCCCTGCGCCAGAAACTCTGTGCTGTTGTCTCAGTGAGCGAACTAGAAGATATCGCTGCAAATCACCTCTCAGGAAAGTACGACAATGTTGTGCCGGAGAGTGAATAGGAAAGGTGGCTTCGCTTTGGCTTGAAACGACCGGGACGGTCGTGCTACGAAAAAGCCAGCCGCCAATTGCTCGGGGACTGGCTGATTGCTCACGCCCACACGCGTTAGACTATTCTTTCTCGATGTATTTCTTTACGAGCTTGATGAACTCGGCGCATTGACCTTTTCCGTCTGCTCCTTTACCAGCTTTGACTAAGTGGAGCGCCATATTAGCTCCACCACTTGCTTGGTATGGGCTATCACGGAGAGCCATTCCGAAGAACCCCACTGCTGTCGCGAAAGTGAGATCATCAGACGCCTCAGCATTCTCTGAGGCGACGAATGGAACTGTGAGGTAGGTGCTTTCATCTTCCATTTTCTGGTCTGGCTGCTTGTAGGCCAGCTTAATCCCCTGCCCACCAGCGGTAGAGCCTCCAGCGCTCAGGCTGTTCATTTTTTGCAAAACTCTCTGACGACCGGCATCATCCATCTTGGTTGCTGGAAGAGCCAAACCTGAAGCTCCTGCATAGACCACAATGCTTACGGTGTCGTCCCCATTTAGTTCCTCTAACAAGTACTTCATCGACTCTTTGAGTAGAGGTAGCTTGTTCGCACTATTCATCGAGCCGGAAACATCCAGTAAGAATACCAAATTGGTCGCTGGACGTTCCTCGCGGACAATTTCTTTTCCTTGAATACCAATCCTCACGATTCGGTTGTTAGAATCCCAAGGTGAGACACAGGAATCCACGTGGACGGCAAATGGATGTTGATCAGTCGGCTGAGCGTATTGGTAGTCAAAGTAGTTGACCATTTCTTCGATCCGAACTGAATCTTTAGGGATCGCTTGGCCATCCCGGATCATCCGGCGAATGTTGGCATAACTCGCGGTATCGACATCGACCGCAAAGGTCGAGAGTGAGGAACGCTCGTCAGTTGGAGCAGTCCATTTATTGTCTATGAGAGCATCATACCTTTCAACCGAAATACGTCCTCGCTCAACTGGTGGACGCCCCCGTGGGGATGGAGGCTGTAGCTTAAGACTGTTGCCCCTTAGATGCACATTGCCGACCTCCCTTTTAGAAGACTTATCTAATTTGGCTACAGATTGGCCTCCAAGCCCTCGTAATAAAAACTCTTCACAGCGCCCACCAGCGCCTCAGGGAGTTTACCAATACAGTCTTCTAAGCGAACAAAGACTCCAGGGCCTCCATCCTGCCGCAGCTCCTGCCAGGTCAGCATCTCAGCCTCCAAAGATTCTAGAGCATCGTCCTCTAGAGCGATTTGTTTGTTATTGCGGCGCATGGTTTCGCGCCATTTATTGAGGACTATCCCGCGGAGCCAGGAACCGAAGTCACGGGTCACATCAAAGCGCTCCATATTCTCCCAAGCAGTCACAAAGGACTCCTGGACGATATCTCGGCTTTGGTGATCCTCGCGAGTCAGAACACGAGCGTAGACAAGCAGTTCGCGGTGGTGCAAACGCGCCAATCCTGCAAAGGCTTCCTGTTTAGTTTGATTCATAGTTGCTAGAGCCTCCATAGTCTTTCATCTAGCATTGGCGCGGGCGATCACATTTGTGACATCGGTTTTGATTTTTCTGAAAAAATCAAAACCACCACAAAAAATTCCCTTACCAGTGAGGTGAGAGCATTAGAAATTGAGAGTGTGTTCGCTCGGCTATTTCTTCGATAGCGCTGCGGAAATGTGTTCAGCCACTTGTTTAGCTAACTAAGGCAACGCTAAAGAATAGAGGTCATTCACGGGAATGGCATTCTTCTTCATAAGAGCTACTGCAGCGGCATTCTATTTAGCTGCACCAAGTGGGTCTCGCAATGGGGAAACGCACTCCGGATAAGGAGTCGTGGTGGCAAAAATCAATGTGGCTCCACTGAATTTTAACTTTCCAACAATCTCCTCCATATTAGTCGAGTAGGTTTCCAAGTCCGCTTGAAATGGATCATTAGGGTCATTGGAGTTCTGCGAAGTTCCAGCCACTTCCACGTGCTTTAGATCGTGCAAGCCTAGGCTAAAGTGAATCACATCCCACGTCTGCAGCTTCAACCACTTGTCTAGATTAGCCTTTGTGTGGGTTGTTCATTGGCTACTGCCTGGATTATGAATCACGTTGGCCTTGCCCTTGAGCGCCTTTTTTACTCCGCCCGTTTAGCCAATAGAAATCGAGTCGCCTAGGATCAACTCTATTGGCAAACTAGAGTCCACTTTTAGCTTCTTCGATTTTTTCCCTTTGCTTTCCTCAACCGACCCTTCTTCTGGAACGTATTCTCCTTGTCCAAAGGATACTGAGCAAAGAGCGAATAGGATGAGTAGCAGATATTTCATACTTATTTATACTGTATGCTCTCAAGCTTTTGGACAAATATTTCACCTCGCTCGGGGATTTATTCCTGTTGAATTTACTTTTTCTCCCTTCCCACATTCCCATTCTCTCTCCACATTCACGCAGTGCAGCAATCCGCTAGAGTCCTCATCGACGGCCCATCCGAGCTGGTCTTCGACTATATGATCCCAGATGGGATGCCCGTGGTCACGGGCTGCCGGGTGCGCATTCCTCTGCGCAACCGTGACTCGACTGGTACTGTTTTAGACATTGGTCCGCCACCTCAGACTAACTACAACCTCCGGCCTGTTAGTAAACTGATCGACCCGGAGCCGCTGATCACCCCTCAGCTGATGAAGCTGGGCAAGTGGATTGCAGATTACTATGTGGCACCCCTGGAGCAAGTCATGCGCGCCCTGCTCCCCGAGTCGGTGCGGCAAGACATGCACAGTGAAAAGACCCGCAAGGTTGTAGAGATCAAGGAGATGCTCGATGCTGAGGCCCTAGATAAGCTAGCTAAGCGCGCACCGAAGCAACATATCATCCTCAAGTTGCTCGAATCAAATTCCGGCATGATGTCGTTAAAAGACCTCGGTGGAGGCTCGGTGACTGCAGCGGTAAAATCTCTAGAAAAAAAAGGCCACGTGGTGCTGAAACAAGAAGCAGTGCGCCGTGACCCAGACGAAGACCAAGAATTCCTCGAAAGCGCGCCGCTCAAGCTCAACCCTGAGCAAGAAGTCGCGCTCGAGAAGATCGTCAACCCAGCCACCAACGACAAAGGGGTACCAAAACCTATTTTGTTACTCGGAGTTACTGGATCCGGAAAAACCGAGGTCTACCTACAGGCTGTCCAGCACGCTATTGACCAAGGTAAAAGTGCTCTGGTTCTCGTACCAGAAATCTCACTCACCCCACAGACTGTGCAGCGCTTTAAATCGCGTTTTGCTGGGCTGCAGGACAAAGTTGCAGTCCTTCACTCACACCTCTCTCAAGGCGAACGTTTCGACGAATGGCATAGAATCCGTAAGGGCGAAGCCAGGATTGTCATTGGTGCGCGCTCAGCCATTTTTGCGCCACTCACCGACGTGGGGATCATCATTGTCGATGAAGAGCACGAGAACACTTACAAGCAAGAAACCTCCCCCCGCTACCATGGGCGCGACATCGCTGTGCTGCGTGCCCACTTTGAGAAAGCTGTCGTGGTTTTAGGTTCAGCAACACCTTCGCTAGAATCATTTCAAAACACCCAATCCGGAAAGTACGAACTCGTCCGTCTCGACCAACGAGCCGACTCTCAAGCCCTGCCCATCATGCGAGTGTTAGATATGCGGATTGAGGCGCAAAAGCAAAAGGGTAGGCTGGCCATTCTTTCTGATAGATTACGCGTTTCGATGGAGAAGAAATTAGAGAATGGTGAGCAAATCATCCTCTTCCTCAACCGTCGTGGATTCGCCCGTTCTCTCCAGTGCCCGCCCTGCGGCCATGTCTGCGAATGCCAACATTGCGCCATCCCACTGACCTACCACCGCACGGAAGACAGGCTCATGTGTCACATGTGCGGCTACCAATCGCTGCCACCCAAAAAATGCCCTAGCTGTGGCGACGAGGCTATCCGCCTGCAAGGGTTTGGTACCCAAAAGGTCGAAGAGGTCATTCAAAAAGTATTTCCCAAAGCTAGAATGGCGAGGATCGACGCCGACACTATGCGCCGCAAGAACGCTTTGCGCGACACCCTCAACAAATTCAAAGCGCATAAAATTGACATCATCATCGGCACCCAGATGATTGCCAAAGGACTGCACTTCCCCAATGTGACCCTGGTCGGCGTACTCAATGCTGACCTAGGACTACACGTGCCGGACTTCCGGGCTGGCGAGCGCACATTTCAGTTGCTCACACAGGTGGCAGGCAGAGCTGGGAGAGGGGAACTCGAAGGCGAGGTTATCATCCAGACTTTCACCCCACACAGCCCGAGTGTTCAGTTTTCCAGGCATCACGATTTCGATGGCTATGCCGAACAAGAGCTTCAATTTCGCAATCAATTCGTCTATCCTCCCTTCGCGCATTGCGCGTTGTTAGGAACGCGCTCCACCCACGAACGCCGAGCCGAGTTCACCCTAGAAAACCTCCATAAACGACTGAAAAAAGAACTCCCACCGCAGGTCGAGCTAGGGGAACCTATGCCCTCCCCACTCACCCGAGCCCACGGTCAGTTTCGCTACCACCTGATGCTGAAATCGACATCGGCCCGCGCCCTGCACCAACACGTCAAACGCATCCTAACGGCCACCCCACCACCAGACGACGTGACCATCATTTTTGACATGGATGCCTTAGGGTTCTTTTAGTGGGACACCGCATGAAAGCTCTCCCGCCTCACCTATTACTTCAATCAGCAGTCTCATCTTGGCTGGAACTCCGGCGTTCACCACATTTTGGGTAGTTTGAAAGAATAGAATCTAGAGCCCTCATTTGCCCTCAGGCCCGCTCTAGTGGCCACGATGGAGGACGACTAATTATCACTCAATAAAAAATCTGCTAACCTCTGCTGATTTTCGAGCATTTATATAAGCATGAGACTCTTTTCAGGTAAGTCCGACGACTCTATGCTCATTCAACTTAAGGCTCATCAATCAGATATTCTTGCTGATCTGCACACAATCATACCCAGAGACAGCTCAGTGAATGATGTTCCGCAGAGCACAAACTTAGCCATTTGGCGTGAGCGACATCCTTTCAAAAATGGCACTAATTTCTGAGCATGGGCCTTTAGCATTTCTCGCTGGTAACGAGCAAATCGCACCACAAAAAAACTCAAGCGAAAGTCGTAACTTATCTTACGCTTGGCCTGAGAGATGGGCATTCATAAACTTAAACTGAGTGAGCAGGAACTCTTTTTCACCGGTACCGCAGCTCTGCCCCCATTCAAAGAATTTGCAGACTCTTTAGGACAAAAAGTTAGCCCTTTAAAGGTCAACTTTCAACCGATACGAGCCACACTACGACGTTGTACTGAATCTCATAACCCCATCAAAAAAAAGCACTCCAATCTTAAACCTGCTGACTGACACACAATTAGAAACCTGAATCCAAGAGATGCTCTGGCGCAGCCTAGACAAAGTGCTCTGGCTAGCTCTGCGGCAAGAACGAAAGAGCTCACCGGCAGCAATGGATTCATACTGCCACTATACTCGCATGCATAGCTTGCTCCAGCTTCGCTCAAAAGAAAGGGAATCTGGCACGCTAAACCTTCATACTATGAGCATGAGTTACTTATTGTCTTTGTAGTCTTCGGGCTTGTACTCGAATACACGCACTCCTGGAGCATTGGTAATATAGCTCCAGAGCCAGTGGATAAAAACGCTAAGCTTAGAACGGAAATCAACGAGGAAAAGGATGTGAATGAATAGCCACGCGAGCCACGCCACAAATCCTTTAAGCTGGATTTTCCCAAACTCTACGACTGCGTGCGAGCGGCCGACGATAGCCATTGCACCTTTGTCCCAGTAGACGAAACCTGGACGCTCCATTCCAGCGTTGCCTGGAATTGCCTCTTTAACTAGAAGTTTACCGATGAAGCGCCCCATTTGCGATGCGGCGGGAGCGACACCTGGTACTGGCACACCATTCGAATCTTTCATAAAGGTCACATCACCAGCAACAAAGATATTGGGGTATCCTGGTAATGCCAAGCTCAGTTCTGGCGTCACCTTCCCTGCTCGGTTAGCCTCCACAGGCAACTTCCCTACGATGCTTTCCGCCTGCACACCAGCAGCCCACAAAATAGTACCAGCTAAAATTTCACCGCTTTTAGTAATGACTCGCCCCTCCTGAATGTCAGTCACCATCGTACTGGTCAGCACTTCAACCCCAAGACTCTCCAACCGCTTCTGGGCATAGGCTGAGCTTTCCGCTTCATATGTCGGTAAAATACGTGCCCCTGCTTCAACCAAAATGACTTTCAGCTTGCTGGTATCGATGCGTCTGAAATTACGCCTCATCGAGCGCTGTATAAGTTCGACAAATGCTCCAGAGAGTTCAACTCCAGTAGGACCACCACCTACAATGGCTATGGTCATGAGCTTTTCTTGCTCCGCTTTATCGTCAGACAACTCGGCCTTCTCCAGATTCTTAAGAACCGTTTCACATACTTCATAAGCCTCTGCCAGAGTCTTCATTCCCAGCGTATGTTGCGCCCAGTGATCATTCCCAAAATAACCAGTTTTAGCACCAGCGGCGACAACCAACGTGTCGAAGCTATAAGCCTTACCTGACTTACCGTGAACCAAATTCACATTAGAGTCGATCTCAGTCACCTCGTCCATCAACACTGTGATGTTCCCAGCATCCGCCAGAATACTGCGTAAGGAGCGTGCTATATCATTTGCTGGTAGGGTGGCCGTCGCTACTTGATAAAGCAGCGGCTGAAACAAGTGGTGGTTGGCCCGATCAATCAGAGTGACATCAAATGTTGGCTTATTTGCCAGCTGCTTTGCACACTCCAATCCCGCAAAACCACCTCCAATGATCACTACCTTTTTCACTTCAATCTCTGCCATCCCGTGGCTCTAATCACGCCACACTAGATAGACAAGCACGACTTTGTGATTTCTTTCACAAAGTCTGACATACAAATTTGAAAACTCAAACTTCTGATCGGCTACTATCTATTGCGGAAACCTCCCAAGAGGAAGTCACTAAACCTATTAACCTCACAAAAAAATTACTCCTAACACACTTCATCACAGATCAATAAACTTCAAAAAAATTCACCATAAGGGCACCTCCGGCAACTAGCGTTGGTGGTGCTGGAAAGAATTTCAAGCAAGGCAAGGCGTGATGATTGAACGGATTCATATCCGTGAGCGAAGAACAACGAAGCCC
>NZ_JBDOPO010000302.1:0-13520 GCF_039830215.1 Rubritalea sp.
AAACCACAAAATGTATTCCCCAGCCTTTCTTGGCAAACTTAAAACCATCCTTAAACCCGGTGGGTGTGTCACCTACTGGCTGTCTGAGCCTGCTCCAAAATTCAAGAAGCTGCTTGGTAAGGCCGGATTCATTGTCGAAGAACACGCCGCCCGCCCACACCGCAAGGCTAAGCGATCTAGGCACTGTATCTACGTGGCACGAGATAAAGCTAAATTCTAACCGACCATCGTTCTAATCGCTTGTTTTTTCTTAAGCGGAAAGTCATCTGATTACTAAACTCTCAAATGTGACTCACCTATCGCACCTTGAGGATTTCAACAACTCTTGGCCCTATACTCAGGTGACCAAGTTTTTGTTGGTTGCTATGTGCTTCTCTCACAATTGAAATGGAATCATACCTCTTTCCACTCCTCTGATGAGTTCATAGTGAGCGATAAGTAGTCACACCTTCACAAATCAATTGGGTCTCCCCATCTGGCACGCTCGACTCAGAAGCGCGCACAGTCACAAAATAGGTTCAGGCTCTTTAATCGGGCTCGTTGCACCCGTGTACATGACACGGTGAGCACCACTCGAGCGCTTATTGTCACTGTGCACCAGATATGCCCAGCCAGAGCTTATCCAAGACCATTGTCTGCGTTTGGTTAAAACTCTGAGCAGGTGCACAGGGAACAAGCCGCAGTAGGGGCCTATCTGGAACAGCGTATGCAAGTGACTTCATATGCATGCCTTGATTCCTAATCAGTGGGTAGCACTCTTCAAAAAATCTCCAAACCCCACTGCATCACTCCAGAGAACATTAGGCCAAATAAAACATTTTCCATTCCTGAGGGTCACATCTGAGTTCATTCTCACAAATACAGAGGGAAATCAGTGAAAGTTGGCACTTTTTCCTGTAAAATCCCGCGATCTTGGATTCTCTTTCGTACACACACTTTCTGGAGAGTGCTGGCATCTAAGCGGCGCACTCCTATCAACCCAATCACTGAGATATGTCCATCGAGCTCACACGTAACTTTTCCATCATTGCCCACATTGACCACGGCAAAACCACCCTCTCTGACCGTCTGCTAGAATTCACTCAGACCGTGGCGCAACGCGATCAGCAAGCCCAGCACCTGGATGCTATGGATCTCGAGCGTGAGCGCGGTATCACCATCAAGTCACATCCAGTGACAATGAGCTACAAGGCGAAAGATGGTCAGACATACCAACTCAACCTTCTAGACACCCCTGGTCACGTGGATTTCTCCTACGAGGTCTCCCGCTCACTTGCGGCCTGCGAAGGGGCCATCCTCATCGTTGATGCGGCTCAAGGAGTAGAAGCTCAGACTATGGCGAACCTCCATCTTGCCAACGAGCAAGAACTGCAGATTGTCCCTGTAATCAACAAGATTGACCTTCCATCCTGTGACCTTCCTAAGGTTCACAAACAACTCGAAGACATCATTTGTATACCTGCTGAAGAAGCTATCCCAGCATCAGCAAAGACTGGCATTGGCATTGAAAACATTCTCGAAGCTATAGTTGAACGCGTCCCACCACCATCGGAGTTTGGCGACGACCTGCTCCGCGCATCTGTATTCGATTCACTTTACGACAATTTCCGTGGTGTGGTTTCTTATGTACGTGTTATCTCTGGTACCATGAAACGTGGAACGAGAATCAAGCTCTTCCACACATCCAATGCCTACGAAATAAAAGAAGTGGGTGTATTCACTCCAACTATGACTAAGCGCGACACACTCGTAGCCGGCGACGTTGGCTACGTGATTGCCAACATGAAGTCCGCTAGTGAAGTGAAAATCGGTGACACAATGACCGAGTCGAACAAGCCATGTAAAGAGGCCCTACCTGGATTCAAAGAAATCCAACCGATGGTCTTCTCTGGAATTTACCCAGTGGACACCTCTGACTACGAAGCTCTCAAGGTTGCGGTGGCGAAACTTCAGATCAACGACGCGGCATTCACCTTCATGGCTGAGTCCTCCGCAGCACTTGGTTTCGGCTTCCGCTGCGGTTTCCTAGGTCTCCTACACATGGAAATCATTCAGGAACGCCTCCGCCGTGAGTTCAACATGGACATCATTTCCACCTACCCTTCTGTTATTTATGAAGTAACTAGGACGAATGGTGAGGATCTCATAGTCGACAACCCATGTATGCTTCCTGATGCTCAACAGATCCAAGAGATCCGCGAGCCGATGGTGCGCGTTTTCGTCATGACGCCGGGTGATCACATTGGCGACCTGATGAAGCTCATCATGGAAAAACGTGGCATAATGGAGAATACCGAGACAATTGACGACCTGCGCGTCATGCTCACCTGCACACTACCGCTGGCCGAAATTCTCGTCGACTTCAACGACCGCCTCAAATCCATGACCAAGGGCTACGGTTCTATGGATTACGAACACAACGGCTATCGCACAGAAAAGATGGTGAAAATGGATATTCTGATTGCTGGTGAGCCAGTGGATGCCTTTTCAACTATCGTCCACCGCGACAAAGCTGAAAGCTACGGCCGCAAGCTCTGTGATAAACTCAAAGACGTGATCCCCCGCCAGCTCTTCGTTGTTGCCATCCAGGCTGCCATCGGAGGAAAGATCATCGCACGCTCCTCTATCTCAGCCATGAGCAAGAACGTGACAGCTAAATGCTACGGTGGTGATATTTCGCGTAAGCGCAAACTCCTCGAGAAGCAGAAGAAAGGTAAAGCCAAGATGAAGTCCATCGGTAAGGTTAACATACCACAGGACGCCTTCATCCGCGTTCTCAAGAACGACTGATACTCTATCGTAACGCACCCCTCTCGGCTTCCGAACATCCATAGCAAGTCGACTATTTCGTTACTCCAACGTGTAGTCTTCAATGCAATCGAGTCACTCACACCACCATGCGCGCAATTCAGCAGATCGAGCAAGTCCTTGAAGACTCCCTAGAGGACTTTTCCATTTCGCGCTCCGAGCGCAAAGAACTCAAGGAGCTGCTTAACAGGATTCAAGGTAACACCTCAGAACAAGCAAAAGTACGCCAAGTCGCATTTCGACTCGCCACTAAGGTGATGAATGAGATAGGAGAAGTGGCTGCAATGGACTGGCTCCAAAGTGTGATCAAGCTGCTCTATTCAAAAGAAGCTAGCGTAAAATCCTCTGGGTACTTCAGCCCTGGAGAAGATTGCCTCCACTGCATCCAGCGCTTCATATGCGAAGCGCAGAACACACTTGACATCTGCGTCTTCACCATCACCGACAACCGCATTGTCGATAATATCATCGATGCGCATCAGCGCGGAGTTAGAATCCGCGTCATTTCTGATGACGACAAATCTGAAGACTTAGGCTCAGACTTTGATTACCTAGAAAGCAAAGGAATCGACTGTGTGCACGATAAAACATCAGCCCACATGCACCACAAGTTCGCCATAGCCGATGACGTAAAGTTGCTTAACGGAAGCTACAACTGGACACGATCAGCTTGTATATCTAACAACGAGAATATCACTGTGACCAATCATAAACCCTTGGTCCAACAATTCCAAAAAGAGTTTCTAAGACTCTGGAAACATCTTCGATAGCTTACTGGTCTCTTCCGAGAGCTTCTGGCGCTTTTCTTCAGCCCCCTGAGATTGAGCCACTGCATCCATCAGAATTTGCTCATCAGTAGCGCCCGCAACGTTCCTCTCTTCCTTACTGATCGCCACAGCGATCCAGCGGAAGTCAGCACTATTGTCCATAGCTACCTTAACTAACATGGTCAAAGGAACCGCGAGTAACATACCAATTGGCCCCCAAATCCAGCCCCAGAAAATCACCGAGATCACTACCACTAAGGTTGAAAGTCCAAATCGACGCCCTAATAAAGTGGGCTCAAGTAGGTTCCCCAAGAAACCATTAATCAGAATGTACCCACCGGCAACCACCACTGCATCTTTCCAATCACCAGTAACTAGCAACGAAAGTAACACCGGAGGAATTCCCGCAATCACTGAACCAATTGCGGGAATGTAGTTGAGTGCAAAAGCTAGGATTCCCCACAACAACGGAAACTCCAAACCTACTGACCAACAAAGCACTCCAGCTAAGAAGCCTGTAAGTAAACTTACTAAAGTTTTAATCCCTAAATAACGCTGAATATCTTTGGTTGCACTCAGCATACGCTGGATGTTAGGACCACGGGCTTCGCAAATAGCATTAAATCGACGCCCAAACATCCGAGCCTCACTCAGCATAAATACCGTCAGTAACATCACAATAAATGATGTCCCAAGAAATGAGACTAATTTACCAAGGAAGTCCGTACCTAACTGCACTACCTTGTTCACACTCATATACTTTAATAGCTCTTCAGTCAGAACATCTATACCAGGTCGACTACTAACCGCCGGACCTGTGACAGCCTCAATCCCCTCAGACACGGCCAACTCATTCTCTGTGAGAGCCTCCTCTTCGCCCACCACAGCATCGTCTAAAGTTGTAGATACAGTTTCGCTAGTAAGCAAAGCTTCTTCAGCATCATTACCAATAGTGAGCATCCCCCACTTATCCATGAATTTGGATGTGTTGTCAGCCAATTGTGTGACTCGCTCTTTCGTTAGATCGTAGTACTTACTCTCCCACTTACTCTGAAGCTCACCAATCAACATGATACCGAGCAACACGACTCCAGCTAAAAATGCAAAGTCTACTAGCACTGTGATAAACACAGCAAAGCCACGTGGAACTCGATGCTCACGCAACCAATGAGTGATAGGAAAACTAACTGTCGCTATAAAAAAAGCGAGCAACACAGGCACAATAAATTCAGCCGAAGCTTTCGCTCCGGCTATAACTAAAACAAGGCTCGCTAGAACAATCAAAATTTTTGACGCTTCCGCTCCCTTGACTACTTTCACTGCTTTGTTTTGTCCCTTTTGGCCCATGTATTTGAGTGTGTGCTATCAAATCACTGACAACGCTACGACACTACGCTAGTTTAGTAGAAACAACAATCGATTCATGCGTTCCATTGTAAAAAAGTATGACATCCCAAGAATCGCCATCATCATCCCTATATCCAATTAATTAGAACACAAAAAAAGTGTATTCACAACCGACTCTAAATTACTACACCCATGTCAAAGTCGTCGATGGCGATAGCTCACTGGATACGCTGCGACAATATCCGCGAGTTTCCCGAACACAATCTAATACGAACCGCTACACCAAAGCGCGCTATATAAATGAACTTAGGGACTGAAAGCTGCGATTCTGAGCTATTACTTTACCTTCACGCAGACACAGTAGTTTCACATATGCAGCTGAGCAATTGCGCGGGCAAGTCGCAAAAGGAATAAAATATGGCAGCTTCCACCAAAAATTCACTCCTGCTAGCGCACTATTGGATTTCATCAGGGAGTAGCTCAATGGCGCAGCCGACTTCCATTTGAAGTTATGGTGACCAGACTCTCGTTGTCTCTAAATAATTATTCCAGAAACATTCAGGCTATCGTGAAATAACGAGCTTTGAAGACTGCGATATTTGCCTACCAGCTAAAAGGTTCGGCAAGCACGCTGTAATCAAAATACTGTTTACGAACAAGCGCTCGCAGATTTCCGGAAGCCCCCCCTTAAAAGTACTTCTCAATGACTTCTCTTTGAGTTGTAGATTTTTACAAGGGCTACATCATCCCAGTTAAAACTACCCAATGTTGGTGAAGACATTCAATACGTCTTCATCATCTTCTAGCTTCTCGATAAGGATATCAATTTCTTCCATTTGCTCATCAGTGAACTCCACTAAGCTATTCGCAATGCGCTCAGGACCAGCTTTTGTAATTTCAACCCCAAGCTCTTCAACTGCCTTAGATAACGAACCGAAGCTCGTGAACTCACCGAATGCGATCGCTTCATTTCCCTCAGCCTCGATCTCTTCAAGACCGTGATCGATAAGCTCTAGCTCAGCTTCTTCAATATCAAACCCATCAGGAGTGGTAAACTGCACCACAGCCTTACGCGTGAACATGAATTCCAAACCACCAGTTGGAAGTAACCCTCCACCATTCTTATTGAATGTGGTACGAACGTTGGAAAATGTACGCGTGTTGTTATCAGTAGCACACTCCACCCAGAGCAAAACACCATGCGGCCCCTTGCCCTCGTAGTTAATCTCGGTGTAGTTGACAGCATCTTTGGCAGTCGCACGCGCAATTGCCTTATCAATATTGTCTTTAGGCATATTTTCAGCCTTGGCTGTTGCGATCGCAGCACGAAGCTTTGCATTCATCTCAGGGTCATCACCACCCTCTTTCGCTGCCATTGTGATTGATTTACCTAACTTAGGAAACAACTTGGACATCTTGCCCCAGCGTTTCTCTTTTGCTCCTCTTCTGATTTCAAATGCGCGTCCCATAATGAATAAAAATTGTGATGCCGATAATTTGCGTTTTTAACGCGAAACTACAAGGCATAAGCGAAAGAATCGCATGCATCTCACGCTAGAGCACTCTTTCTCACGAAAACCATCATTCTATAAACAACCGCTGCTCTTTACGGCGGAGCCAGCGACCACCTGGAAGGTTACACTTTGCCGCAGATGCTGTGTCACAAATCCGTAAACACGTAGACACCAAATCCCTACTGAGATCAGCCACCCCATGTCGCCTGAGATACGCAAAAATTACCGAGCGCTGAATCACAGTATCGAGCTCTATAAATGCAGGTAGAAAGACTCTCCCTTGCGGGTCGAGTAACTTATCCAAATCAAGCTCACGCTCGATAAAGTCGCTTTGCTCACGACTCACCTCAGCGGCCCCATTTATCGCTGGGACCACCTCACGCTGCATTACCTCCTTTAACAAAGGCATCACTTCATTGCGTAGCCGGTTGCGCGCCGTAAACGCCTCAGCATTACTTGCATCCTCTCGGTATTCCACAACATACTTTTCCACGTATGCATCAATCTCTGAACGCCTAATCTCTAACATTGGCCTCACTAACTTTAAATCAACTCCATCAATAGCCACTGAGTTCTCAAAACTCATACCCTTTAACCCATTTGAACCACGCATCAAGTTGAACAGAATTGTCTCAGCCTGATCATCAGCATGATGCCCCAACAAAACCCCCTCAGCATTGTATTTCTGCTGAGCCCTTGAATAAACAGCGTGACGCACCTCCCTAGCCACCAACTCTAATCCCTTTTTCTCAGAATTCATGAGAGCCTGCACATCTACAGATTCAACATAAAATTCAATACCACAACGTGCGGCTAGATCCTTCACAAACACTTCATCAGAGTCCGAAGCCTCACCCCGCAACAGGTGATTCACATGCACAACAACTAAGTCAGTGAAACCAACTCTAACGAGAAGCTCTAACAACAACACCGAGTCTCTCCCGCCAGACACTCCAACCAACCATCGTTGACTTGAGTCAATGCGCTCCAGTAGGTTCTGTATTCTTTTGATCATCGTTTCTTAGTATGTGGTTAAAAAAATAATTACCCTAATTCTCTAGATCTGAAAACCGCCAACTGAAAACTCCTCGAAAAAATCGAGCAAAAAAAAGCGCTCTGGCCGGAGCCAGAACGCTTTGTGATTGATTCCTTGCGGAAGGTATTAGTCCTCTGATGGGCTCCACTCTTCGCCAGAAGCGAGATTGAATGCCTGCTCGAGTCCAACCATTTCGCTGGAAGGCTTGAGTGTCTCGAATGACTGTGACTCTTTCTTGAGTTCGTCTTCTGAGTACTCCACTGCCTTGATGGAAAGACCGATGCGACGCTCGACTTTGTCCACCTTGATAACACGTGCTTCCACGTCGTCACCAACCTTAAGTACGTCCTTGACGCGCTCAACATGCTCTTCAGATAGCTGAGAGATGTGGATGAGACCGTCGATGTCGTCCTGTAGGTTAACAAACGCACCGAATGATGCGATCTTAGCCACCTGGCCCTTAACGAGGTCACCAACCTTGAACTTATCGTCAATGTCAGACCATGGATCGTTTTCAGCTTGCTTAACACCGAGGGAAACACGCTGGTTTTCCTTATCGATAGAAAGAACAACTGCTTCCACTTCGTCGCCCTTCTTGAGGACTTCAGATGGGTGGTTGATCTTACGTGTCCAAGAAAGGTCGGATACGTGGATCATGCCGTCGATGCCTTCTTCAAGACCTACGAATGCACCGTAAGTAGTGAGGTTACGCACAGCGCCTGTGATACGCTGGCCAATTGGGTAGCGAGCTTCGATCGCGTCCCATGGGTTCTCTTCGAGCTGGCGAACTCCGAGGGAGATCTTCTGCTCTTCGATTGAGATACCGAGCACAACTGCTTCGATTTCCTGACCGAGCTCGAGAACGTCTGATGGACGTGTGATGCGCTTAACCCAAGAGAGCTCAGAAACGTGAACGAGACCTTCTACGCCGCGCTCGATTTCAATGAATGCTCCGTATGGAAGTAGCTTAGTAACCTTACCTTTAACCTGCTGGCTGATTGGGTACTTAGCTTCGATGTCTGCCCATGGATTATCAAGCATCTGCTTGATACCAAGAGAAACACGCTCTTTGTCACGATCAACATCGAGGATCTGAACCTCAATTGACTGACCGATGTGAACCATCTCAGATGGGTGTGAGATACGACCCCATGACATGTCAGTGATGTGAAGGAGACCGTCCATTCCCTGGAGATCTACAAACGCACCGAAGTCAGTGATGTTCTTCACGAGACCTTCAACCTTGTCACCAACGGTAACTGTCTGAAGGAATTGCTGACGGAGTTCTGCGCGCTCAGCTTCGATAACTTCACGACGTGAAAGAACGATGTTCTTACGCTCGTCGTTAACCTTAACGATTTTGAATTCGAAAATCTTACCAACGTACTCAGTGAGATCTTTTGGCGGGATGATGTCAACCTGTGAACCAGGAAGGAATGCTTCCACACCAACGTTGACCATAAGGCCACCTTTGACGACGCTCTTGACCTTGCCTTTGACAAGTCCACCGTCTTCGTAAACTTTGACGATCTTTTCCCAGTTCTGCTTGTGTGCAGCTTTTTCCTTGGAAAGAACGACCATGCCATTGTCATCCTCAAGCTTCATGAGGAGGACTTCTACACCGTCACCTACTTCGATCTCTTCGTCTTCGAATTCTGCTGTTGGAATAGCGCCTTCTGACTTGTAGCCGATGTCTACTAGGATTACCTGTGGACGGATGTCGATGATAGTACCATTGACGATGGTACCTTCTTTAAATTCACGGAACTTTGAATCGATCAAGTCCGAGAGTTCAGCATTAATGCTCATTTGTTGTTTTGTTTATGATTATTGATTCACCCTTCTTCCTGCATTGCCCTAGAAAAAGCGATTCGGAACCTAGGGCTCCAACATCCGAATCGCCGGAAGATGATGATCATTTCTCTCTATTAGTGAGAGAGCGGAAAAGGTAGGACTACTCGCAGTCATAGCAAGCAGAATAAACACATCAAACGCACTAATTTGAAGATTTTCCCGAGATTTCACCAAATACGAGACATTTCCCCTCATTCAGCAATGAAAAATCCCTATAATCTGACCTCAATCCAAACCAGCCTCAAGCTCCTAGTCACCCAAGCAAATACCAATGGCTCGAGCAGTATGAACCACCTGACCTTCAGGATCCACCTTGCGAACTTTATCCACAGCCTCCTCAATGGTGACCGAACTCACGTAATAAGATTGGTAGCTCACCATTCTTCCAAATCTTTTACCATGCGCCAACTCCACAGCTTTGACACCGAATCGAGCACCTAAAATACGATCTAGACTCGTTGGCTCTCCCCCACGCTGCAGGTGACCTAAAGTGCACGCTCTAGTTTCCTTGCCTGTGAGTGTTGAAATGCGGTCAGCAATCACCTCGCCAATGCCACCTAATCGAACACTATTGCCACACTCATCTTTAGTAATTAAATCACCATCGGGAAGACTCGCTCCTTCAGCGACAACAATCATCGTACTATGATTCCCTTTAGATTCGCGCTCTTTAATGCACGCGGCCACCTTCTCAAGGTTAAATTCAATTTCTGGGATCAAGACAATATTCGCACCACCTGCAATCCCGCCCCAAAGCGCAATCCATCCAGCAGAACGCCCCATAACCTCTACTACCATAACACGCTTATGGCTAACAGCGGTTGTATGAAGCCGATCTAAAGCATCCACCACACAAGAAACTGCACTATCAAAACCAAAAGTCATCGCTGTAGCCTGCAGGTCATTATCAATTGTCTTAGGCACACCAATCACTGGAATTCCAGCATTGTACAGATGTAGGGCAGTTCCTAGCGAACCGTCCCCCCCCACCACAATCAAGGCGCAAATATCGAGTTCCCTCAATGTCTCACGCGTAAGCGTAACAACCTGCTCTGCTATCTCCTTCAAATCGTCAGTCCCTAGTCTGCTGGCAAAATGACTTTTATTCGTGGTTCCTAGAATAGTACCACCTAATTTCATGATACCTACAGTATCCTCCGGATCCAACTGAACGTAATCAGCTGGAGGTAACAACCCCTCAAAACCGTCGCGAAAGCCAATCACCTCCATCCCTAGTTTTGACGCAGCCCCGACGACCCCATGAATCACGGCATTGAGTCCAGGACAGTCCCCCCCACTATTCAAGATACCGATTCGCATGTGCGTACCATAGCAAAGCGAAACCAGATTGCAAAAGATCTGTATCACAAAAATTTAGCCATCATTAGCTAGAGCAACTTTAGTACCTATTTCCTAACACTTTATGAAGGTTCTCACCAAGTTATTCACAATTATCCCCGAAGTGTTTACATATAGCTATTAGCCTGTAGCCCATCCTTGGTAAAGACGGCGTGCTACTAAGCGACCTTGGCAGTCTACCTATCGAGAGACTCTCGCTTTTGATCCACAATCAAAAAAAACTCAAGACACCTTATATAAGTGAGTTATATACGATGATACAATTCTCATAGTTAGAAATATAGCCAGCGTGTACGATACCAAACTTTATCTAACTCAATTCACAGCAACTAGCTCACCACATTGAACTTCACGCACTCCCTCCACCGGGGGATAAATGAGAACTAGTACACAAGTTATTCACAATCCAAATCAATCTTACTCACAAGTATTTCACATCAAAAGAAATTCACAGCTTTCGCTTGCATCCTCTCATTCAGAATCTCACTCTCATAGCTATGCAATCAATGCATTTTGACCAAGCTCTCTATAAGATTCATAAGCGTGATCCACGCTTTGCCCCTGACGCTTACGCCTTTTTGAAGCAAGCTCTCGACTTTACTGTCACAGAACACACCAAAAAGGATCCAGACATGTCACAGCACGTCACGGCAAAAGAATTACTCGATGGCTTCCGCAAGCTTGCCATTAGCGAATACGGCCCAATGGCATCCACGTTATTCTCCGAATGGGGAGTGAACTCTTGCTCCAACATTGGAGACATGGTTTTTAACCTGATTGAAGAAGGAATGTTCGGCAAACAGGATAGCGATAACCGAAAGGACTTTATTGAAGTCTATGATTTTCACGATGCCTTCGTTCAACCCTACCTACCGAAGTCTGCATCCCTCAAAGCATAGCTCATTCCCTCTTAGAAGCCTGAAACCCTATAAATGCTACTCCGAGTAGCTTTTCGGTTGCAAATCCCCAGCTCCTGTGCGAATTGTCACTCGCTGCTACTACTAACGTATTGGCGAAGTAAAAATGGCACCTGCCATCGTAAAATGATGTGGGGGCGTTTTGGTTTCGACTGGATGTTGGAAGGCCTGTTGCATGTAGAGGTTGATCAGCTGGCCTCTTTAAAAGCCGATCAAAACAAATAATTGCAGACTCTAACGAGCTCGCACTCGCTGCTTAATTGACAGTGACGCCTGAACCCATACGCCTATTACGGGGGATCGCGACTACTTAATAGGCTGGCTTGAAGATCGGGTTTCCGGGTTCGATAGTGAGACTAAACAGGAAAATCGGACAAGAGTGAGTGGCTGACAGACAATCTCTTTCTTAAAAAACTCTGACAGATAAACATGTAGACGCTTGCCCGAAAGGCATTTAGGACAGGGGTTCAACTCCCCTCGCCTCCACCATTTTAAGCCCTCTTTTGAACGCTTTCAGTTCATCTAGAGGGCTTCTTTTTGCCCAGGTATCTCCACCTTGATTGAAATCACTGTGTATTTACTGTGTGTTTTGAGCATGGGTGGCGAAAAAAAATTGGACGAATTATGGTCAAAAACTATCAGATCGGGTGGCTACGTCGTCGAGATTTCTGAAATCGCAAATGGCCGCGATAAAGGAAAATTTCAGATCGCTGGAACTCTCAACGGAAAATGGAATAGATTCGGCGTTCGCACCACTCAGGAAAAAGCCATCGAAGTGGCTGAAAAACTCGTCGAAAAAGAAGATCTCAGTCGCACTAGGATCAACACACTCAATGATGCGGAAGTTGCGCTCGTTATCCAATTTCTCGATTCAGGGATGACCGCCGATGATTTGAAGGCATTTGTGATGAAAACCAAACACACCAAGGCTAGCTCCCTAGCTGAAGTCCTGGACGAATGGTACGAAACCCAGACCGAACGCCACGAATACAGTGCCGATTACCTCACCGACTGGAAGTACGTGGTGAAAAACCTCAAGGAAGACCTCTCTCCCCAGCGCCAATTCAACACAATCGATACCGAAGACCTCGAGGACTGGCTCGATGGGCTCAGGAATATTAAGACAAAAAAAGTTCTAGGAGCCAAGCGCCACAAGAACTTGCGCGGTATTCTAGTCACTATTTGGAAGTGGGCTGCCGTACGAAAGCGCAGCTACGCCTCGGAGAACTGGGCCTCAGCTATCGAAGTCCGCCGCGAACTTGCCCGCTCTGGTGGCCACGAGGTTCTCCTCCCCACCGAGTTCTCCCTATTATTAGAGCGTGTAGAGACTCCCTTCATCCCCTGGTTCACCATCAGCGGCTTTGCTGGCCTCCCTCAGTCGGAGATCTGTGGCACCCGTGGCCGGCGAGAAGACCGCCTCAAGTGGCAAGACTTGACTGGAAGAACAAGCGCATCTCGGTGCGACCAGAAACCTCCAAGACACGACTCCACCGCTACACTCCAATATGCGATGCTCTCGCTGAGTGGCTAAAGCCATGTAAGAATTCCACCGGCTACGTCCACACCACCATCAATCCCTCATCCCACAACAAGCAAGGTTACTCCCAGCCTAGTATGCTGGGTGAGTTAATCGGTGGATGGCGCTCCAATTGCCTCCGAGCATCACGCGCCTCCTACCGTCTAGCCCAGACCAATGACATCGGACTCACCGCCTCCGAAGATGGCCACACCGAATCCATGCTCCGCAAAAACTACCTCAATCCCCTCCTGTGGCACTCGCTTCGTTAGTAACAACTCCTTTCAATAATGCTGTAGTATTAGCGTAGTATCTCATCCAATATTCTCCTCCTCCAGGGTATGTATCGTAAAATGACTCGCCTACCCCTAACCCCGCGTGACCTAGAGCTTCAGATGAATT
>NZ_JBDOPO010000063.1:0-3024 GCF_039830215.1 Rubritalea sp.
CCGTCATCTCCTACCAGCTCTCACCCGCCTCGGTCTCGTGCCATGTGGAGACCCCGTGCCACCACGCAGTACAGCCCAGGCTGCAACCCCCGCACCTAGCAGCTGGAGGGAAGCCTCCAAAGGGCAGAATAAAAAAATCTCCTCTGGCTGGCTCAGTGAGTTTAACTCACCAGAAATGACAAAATTGGTCAACGAGGCCCTCCACAACAACCCGAACCTCAATGCTGCAGCAGCCCGTCTACGCGCAGCAAAAGAAGGCACAGTAGGTGACCTGGCCAATTTACTCCCGGCCGTCAATGCTGGAGCCGGCGGCTCGCGCGCGAGAATTGGCAATGGTGAAGACGAACGATTCTACACCGAAAGCTACAACCTCAGTCTCAACGCCTCTTGGGAGCCCGACCTCTGGGGAAGGCTCCGAGACTTACGAGACGCCTCCCTTTCCGGGTACCAAGCGAGCGTCTACGAATACCGTGGAGCGCGACTCTCTCTCGCAGCTAACACAGCAAAGGCATGGTGCAACCTCATCACTGCCGAAAATCAGTATGCTCTCGCTCAAAATATTCTCGCGAGCTTCAGCAAGAATAACGCAATCGTTGAGCGCAACTATAAGGCTGGAGTGCCTGGCACTCGCGCCATAGCTGTACAGCTCAGCCGCAATAATGTAGCCCAAGCCGAGAGAAGCCTACGCTCTCGCAAACAACTGCGCGATGAAGCAGCTAGACAACTCGAGCAACTGCTAGGCCGCTACCCATCAGCTAGCCTCAAAGCCACCAATAAGCTCCCAAAACTCAACAAAAATCCGCCAGCCAGTATACCAGCCAATCTACTCATCCGCCGACCAGATCTAGCAGCCGCACAGAGCAGGGTCTACCAATCAGCTAAAACAGCAGATGCAGCACAGAAAAACATCCTCCCATCTATAAGCCTCAATGGATCAGCGCGTTCTAATAATACCAATCTTGAGAATGTCTTCAACCCACATTTCCTCGCATCAAGCGTAGCAGCCTCCCTCACTCAGAGTATCTACCGCGGTGGAGAACTCAAGGCGAATGCTCAAGCTGCACTAGACCGCAACAGCGCGAGCATCTACGACTTTAGCGACCGCTCCATTCGAGCCTTTCGTGAGGTCGAGGAGGCTCTTGCAGCAGATCGCTCGCTTGCTCAACAGGAAAAATTTCTTCTGGTGGAGGTTCGCCAAGCGCAACTCGCTGTTAAATCTGCAGAAATCGACTACTCAGAAGGTCTCGACAACTCTGGAATCTTAGAAATCCTTGAATCCCAACGGCGCGCCAACAACGCACGCGCCCAGCTGATTGCTCTGAAAAACCGCCGATTACAAAATCGAATCGATCTCCATCTAGCTCTCGGCGGTGACTTCTCCACCCGAGCGCCGAAGTCGTAAGGGTTTTTGCTTTTCATCTTTTCTAACGCTGCCAGTCTTCACGCACTGCATTATGTTCACACCAAAATGGAAAAATGAGGCAAAGCACCTCTATAAAGGCGCCAAGAAGTTCATCCACTACAAGCGCGACCTGTTAGCCCCAGACCGCATCGATGAAATCGAATCACGCCGCGTCGACCTACAAAAAGCTTGGAAATCCGGTAATAAGGAAGAATCTAAAGAAGCGGGCAAGCAACTCCAAGCCAGCTGTGAGCAAGCCCTTCCACGCTACAAAGCTCCAGGTGCCGTTGCTGAAAACGTCGAAGTTCTCTTTGTTGCCATCGTCGTAGCCCTTGGCCTCCGAGCTTACTACCTTCAGCCATTCCGCATCCCTACCGGCTCGATGCGCCCCACACTCAACGGAATCATCGGCCACATAGAATCCAAAGATAAGTGGCCAGCTCTCCCAGTGCGCCTCATGCAGGAAGCCACACACGGCCGCAGCTACCTATCAGTCACCAACGAAACGGAAGGCGACCGCATTGTTAGCATAACTCAAGCACAGCAATTCCACTTTTTCTCGAGGGTTGTCATCACATTCGCCAGCGGAAAAACTCAGAATGTGGCAGGATCGCAAACGGCATTTGCTGAAGCAATCAACAAGCAAGCATTCGAGAAGCTTTCAGGCATGCCTTTGAGCGACAACCTCAATCAGCGACTACTTCAAATAACTCAAGTCAACCTCCCCGCTGGCTTCATCGTTGCTGAAGGCTACACAGAAACTGGCGACCTTGTTCTTGTGGACAAATTCTCCTACCACTTCCGCACACCTAGTGCTGGTGAAGTTTTTGTTTTCGACACACGTGAAATCAAACAAATTCAAGCAGGAGAGAATCCTGGCTCGCATTACATCAAACGACTCATTGCCACCCCTGGTCAGAAGATTGAACTCAGAGAGGGCTCCCGACGCACTATCAGCTACCAAAAACAGAATGGTCAAATTGGCGTCATGGAGGTTGCCGACCAAGCTCTCGTCTACATCAATGGAGAAAAAATGAAGGCTCCTGGGGTGTTGCGTGTTGAATCAGAAGATGGTAACTTCAGAGGCTACCAAGCCACGGCTCGACTGGCTCCAGGCCGATACGTAAGACTAGCCGACAAGCCATCGACTGGTAAATCTGAGTACTGGGCCCAAGGTGACAACTCCTACAATTCCTCAGACTCCAGAATGTGGGGTACTGTGAAAGAGTTCAACCTCGTCGGTCCAGCTATGTTTACGCTCTGGCCATTTGGTTCAGGCCATTGGGGATTCATCAAATAATTCTTTTTCTAAATTTCGCTCATTCGCTAATTTTTAGAACACACCCATGTCAGAAGCAGCAGCCATCACCCAAAAAGCCAAGTCTAACCTAGCTTTCGCATTTCTCTGCCTCCCCAAAGATAGGCGCGATGACATGGTGACCTTCTACAAGGACCTTCAGGCCAAATACCCGATCAAATCAATTGAAGACGGATGCGATGAGAATGACTGGGATGGTTGGAAGAAATTGACCGATGCCATCGGTGACACGACTCAACTTGTTGGTGATGACCTGTTCGTTACAAACACTCAGTTTCTTAAAAAGGGTATCGACTTGGGTGTT
>NZ_JBDOPO010000040.1:0-13499 GCF_039830215.1 Rubritalea sp.
CAACTAAAACAACAAAAAAATATCAGCTTCAGCCCTAACCTAAATGAGCTTTTACAGACAAAAGCTTGCGCAGCCTTAGACTTGGCGCTGCGCTCTTAAGACATTTCCGGGCACACTCGATACTGGTCGATACAAGTATCACCTCATTCCAAGCATGCTTACGCACAACGGCTCAAGGCATCTATGGTAGAAAACCCAGTAGATCTCACCTTGTATTGACGACACTTCTTTTAAAAATAAATAAAACCTATTTTTTTAGTGACCTCTAGCTACTTATGCTATTTAATGTACCATACTCTGTTAACCTTCAGAATCATACCCGCATGTCCTAAGCTGATGACTCGCATCCTATTATATACACCTTTCGCACCATGCTGCCAACTAAGCCAAAACAATAAACCACACATATATGAAACAAACTAAAAGCAACATTTGTAAAATCGCACTAAGCACTCTGTGTGCAGGTGGTGCATTAGCCGCTACCTCGCAAGCAGCATTGATCGCAAAATACGACTTTGAAAATGGGGGTCTGTATGTGGATACATACAATGGCGATAACCCTGCAGTGACCGATGGCGGGACTGAAGATAGATGGTTTGATGACAACACACCTTCCATCACAGGTGTTGAATCCCTGTCAAGAATGACGTGGACGGTTGGTCGTGCAAATGCCAATCAGAACGAACTCGACGAACATGATCTATCTAGCGAAATAAGAAGCCTAGTCTACCGAGCTCAGCTTTCAAATGCTACTACTTCTGATGTAACAATCAGCACATCCTTCGATGTTACTCTGACTTCTGGCTGGGAGCTAACTAACTGGAACTTGGATTTCGGATATGATGTTAATCAAAACATCACCTACACGGTCACCGTGGGCGGCATCGATGGCACCGACACATTTGAAGGTAATAACAATATTACGGATGGTGGCATATGGAATTTCAATGCTAATAGCAACAAAACGGTTGCAACTGCGCTTACTGACACTTTTACTGTAAAAGTCGACTTCACTCAGACTGATGGAAATCTAGGCACATCCCGCTATGACGATTTCATATTGACAGGCGACCTAACGGCAGTCCCAGAGCCAAGCTCTGCTGCTTTGCTAGGCCTTGGCGGAATTGCTTTGATCCTACGTCGTCGCAAGTAAGCACTATACTATTTTTCTACACAGGCAGATGATTAAGAATAGACTCTTCAGGTTTCATATACTGGAGTGTGTTGCCTTTAGACTGGAGGCATGCAGTGTTGCACTTATCCTTTTTTTGGGGAGAGGAGCCGACCCCCTTCACACCAAGCTATAGGTAACAGTCGCTTTGAGAGCATACACATTCACCTAGTCCTTAGCTAGTTCAATGAAATCTTGAAATATTTAACTCATCGGCCAGATCTCAATATACATATACACCTTTCATTCCAATATAAGCACAAAACTTATCGGCTCTTTCGGTTGTCTTGGCCTAATTCAACTGCCAACAAAAATGATGCTGCTGCATTGAATCTAATCCTCCGGGTAGGAAGCGTTCTGAATCTCACGGTCACCAAATCGACCAATGTCATTACCTACAATGGTGGCACTTGAGAAGAAATTGTAACCCCTAAAGAATAGCTTGTATGATGAAGTGATAACGCTTGAAAATGATAAGGCAACCAAGATAAGCCTCGTCGAGATTAGAGTAGATGGTGCGCTTGCCACTCAGCGCCGTATGAACAGAAAAACAGTGGATAAAAAATTGGGGTATAACCCAACTATTACCCCTTAGTTAGAGATGATTGTAATCTAATACTTACGCGCTTATATCAAGATGTGGCAGCTCAAAGAGCCTTTTGAGAACCACCCGATCAGGTGGACTGACGAGATCCAGCTCAAGGCTTGGAAGCACAGCCTAAGCATGAAACAAACCTCTAAAAAGTCACACAAATACGGCCCCACTTAAAGGCAAACAATTTTCCACTCAAAGAAGAGAAGAGGCAACCCAAGCTCTATATTCTTAAGTGCGATATTTTAGAATGGAGGCGTGCAGCAACACACGCCTTTTTTTGCGGAGTGACGAGTCTGACGCAGCACAAGGAGAACCAGTAGCAATACGATAACCACAGCAGATGATCGATGGCTAATAGATATTATTAGCCCACCAAAGAGCTACTGTGGCAATCTAAATCAAAGGGTATCAAAATCAATTAGATCAGACCATCATAGCCATTCGAAAGGATCACATACACCGCAGGATATTTGGATACTAAGAATGGCTGGATAGCTCGCATCGACAGCGCTTAGACCCTTTCAAGGTAAGACTTCGCAATTACTGCGCTAAACACGGCACCTCTTCGTTAGAGGCTCAGCATGCTACAACCCTTCACATCGGAATCCTCTCGAAAAAATCGGCTATGGGCACTGGACGACCTAGATAGAATCGAACTCTTACCTAAGTTTATGAATTAAGTTATAACTGAAAACTGGGCTTACTAGTGTCTGACCAGCCTGATTCTTTAGCGCCTTCAAATCGAATTCATAGACATAGCCCTCCTTTAGCTCGGGAAGAGTAAAGGATAGAGATCTCCCATCTTTACTCAACTTGGATTCCCTCACAACCACCTTCTGCATGTCCATTTGCTTTGATCCGTATGCTTCATGATACTCGTAGAAATAACACTTAAGCATAGATGCAGAAAGTTGCTTCACTGTCGCAGGATCTAACGACTTGGTAAATGTCAGATCAAAACCATCTGCCGTAAGCTTGAGCCCAAGCAATTCGAAGGGCGGCTTACCAGTATATACAATCCTTTTTAGACCTTCACTCCCAGCCCATTTGAGGTGAATTCTGCCCACCCACAGACTACCATCAGGGGCAAATGCCAAACGGTTGTTCCCCTTACCCAAAGATGTCTTATTCAAAAAGGGCACGACTGCACCCTGCAGAGAGCCAGCAACTTCATCCGGGATGAAACGTACTAAATGAGATTGGTTCATTTCACCAATGATCATCTGATTACTAAAAGGACCAAACTTCCCAGCAGTATCATCAAGCAAAGGCTGGGTAGGACTGTTGGCAATCAAACCATGCGGGAAGACTGCTGCCGCTGGAGTGCGCATATTATTGAGTTCATCCACAGGGATTTCCATCGGGTCCCCATCGACCTTAGGATCCCAAACGAGAGATGCAGGGTGACCATAAAACTTTCCTGCTTCGATGTGATGCAACTTACTTGTCCCCATCCAGTCACCCTGGTTATCAGTCACCAACAAACGCCCCTTATGATCAAAACCCAAGCCATTAGGTGACCTGACACCACTGGCATACGGGGTCACCGTACCGTCTGGACTAATCTTTATAACCCACCCTCGATAAGGCACGCAGGAATACATACGACTGACACTTTTTTTCTTAAACTTCCCTGCCAGCTGCTTTTGACTAGCATCAAAACTCTTGAATTCCCCACGCACTTCAGGTGTGATGCCTCCATTATTCGATGCAACATTCAGCGCTACATATAAGTTGCCATTTTTATCCCTAATAGGCCCATAGGCATACTCATGGTAATTTCCAGACACACCAAAGCCGTCATAAACCTTCTCAAAGGAATCGGCCACACCATCTCCGTCATGATCAATCATCTTGGTTAGCTCAGCCCGCTGCATCACCAAAACCTCTTTGTCATTCAGGGCCAGCATACCAAGCGGCAGCTGTAAGCCTTCAGCAAACAATTTCCATTTCTTGGTGGAGGGATTATAAGCAAAGACCTTTCCGTAATTGAAAGAAACCATCAAACGGCCATCTGGCATGAAAGCCAAGGCCCCGATCTGGGGATCAACCCCCTTAGGCAGGACTATATCCTCAATTTTATAGGAATCCTCTGCCCAAATGGATGAGAGTCCTGCCAGCAGCATAAATATAATTAGTCGCTTCTTCATTTTCTAACTCCTTCCTTGATCAAGCTAATGGTAAATTTCTCCATCGTGCTTGGGTTCAACGTTAATATTCCACGGTCAACCTTCCCCTCACTAACCGATATTTTGTAACCTTCGATTTCAGGCAAATCATACCTTAAGACCCCATTACCTCTTATCTTGTAATGCCACAAAATATCCAACCCACGTGACTCAACATATTCTTGAATTTCGAATGTGCTCAGACGGTAACGAAATTTAGGTAATCCGTCAGCACCGATGTCATAGCCGAGAAATTCACGGTCTGAAGAATCCTTAAAAAAGGGCTGCTTCGGAACCGTATAAAAAGCTGGTGAATCTAGTGTAGGTATTGATTTTCCACTACCTGTAAGATGCCCAACAAAATCAGCCCCACCATTCCAAAAATAGCGAATATAGCAATTGTCTGCATCCCAACAGTACGAAACCCCATTTGGCAATGCCACTGCAATCGATACCGGACTCGAATTAGGCATAAATGCCCGCTGAACAGCACCCAACTTCTCCTTAAATGCTGGTTTCTTCGATCTTTTACCCTTAGTAGCTTTTGCACCAGCCTTGAGCATATACTCTGCAATTAACTCTAGGTTCTTTTCACCCACGAAGCCCATCGGAGGCATGGCGATACCATCCTTGCGCTTCCTCCCGGGCTTTATAGCCCATGACACTAGGCCAGCCTTATTTTTTTTATAAATCTTAGCGATTTCAAAGAGTGATGGCCCCACATCAGAAGTACTCGCTTGGTGGCATGCGACGCAATTCGCTTTGAACAATGTTTCGCCTTCGCTAGCCCCCCACGCCACTCTTGTGAGTAAGAGTGGCAGTAAAATATATTTCATCATGAATTATTCTTTTCCTATTTAATCTAGCTTTAAAAAGATACTCAGCCTAAAGCCATCATCCACTGTTACACTTAATTCATAATTGGGGAATCATCTGTTTGGATGACAGTACTCATTTCCGACAAACCAGCTAAAAGGCTAATCTCTCGGAAAGTAGTGCAAACAGTCACGATCAGCCTCATCTACAACGCCTTTAAACTTGGCTAATTCTCTACGAAGATTTCGGATAGCCGTGGCATATGTTTTCTCCTCAACCGAATGCGCATACACTCCCTTTGCTGCTTGAAGTGAGCTCTCTAGAGCTGCGGTATCCTGATCTTTTAACCCTTTGAGCGCAGATTCACTGAGCTGAATTAAAGAGAACAGACCCGGCTTGTAGGCAAAGCCGTCTTTGAGTGTGAACGCCATGGCTTTGAATGTCCCAATCTCCTGCATCGTAGGAACTGGCTCAGAATAGATCAGAAAATTATTCTCGTCAATCAAGCAGAAGATTCCGTGAGTCATTCCCGGTTGTACAGTTGCAACCACTTTGTCGTCTAATAATTCGGCTGGAGCTAGGAACCACTCTTCGTCAGGGCTACGTACATAGCCATTCACACTATAAAGAAAAAATGCCTTTACTACCTTAGCCTTTCGGGCGCCGGTCTCGAAGCTTGCCCAGACATTATCATTTTCTGACCCACGACTGATCACTGCAGGCACACTGCCCTGCCCTGGAAGATCCCCCTTCTTATAGTCAGCATTATTATACGGCACACCTGCATCATATTTTTCCAGCCAAGACTCTAGATCTGCCTGCAGCATGCGAGCCTTCTCGGGATGTTTCTCGACCAGATTGATCTTCTCGCTGAGATCCTCACTCAAGTTGAATAACTGAATTTCCGGTGCACCATTCTCATGTATCCCAGTATTTTTCATCAACTTCCAGTTATCTCTCTGAATAGTGGAAAAGGCACCTCTGAGAACTGGGTAGTGAAAGTAAAGCGTGTCTCGTGGTGCTCCCTCATGGAATTTAGCAACCTTTTCCTGTCCCATGATAACGGGAAAGATATCACAGCCGTCGATGTCCAGCGAACCGTCGTTTTCCAGTCCGGCAATCCCCATAAAGGTCGGAAACAAATCGATCAAGTTGATGGGAGTCTCTCTATTGATGCTACCTGGCTTAATTCCCGGTCCCATCACAATGAACGGAATCCGGCAGCCACCTTCATACGCCCAGCCTTTTCCTTGACGCAAAGGCGCATTATCACTGACCTTTTCACGCCGGAGTTTGCCATCGCTGCTCTTCCAGTTACCCAGATTTTGTGAAGCTCCATTGTCGGAGCTAACAAACACATAAGTGTTATCTATCAGCTTGTGCCCAGGATTGCGCGCGTCATCGGTCTCCTCCAGCGTTGTGATGATTTGACCGACAATCCAGTCAACTGAATCCACCATACTCGCGTAATACGGATTGTGCTGACCCGGCTTGTCAGGATCGGAAATTGATCCCTGATCGGTAGGGAATGGGATGCCTAGTTTTTCACAGTAATGAGTGAGCCGTTTTTTATCGCGGGTCATCACTGGCCCGTGCACCAGACTCGGGCAAAGGTTTAGGAAGAACGGCTTATCCTTCTTAGAGACTTTACTGATCCAGCGCTGTGAAAGATCAGTCATGCTGTCATAGGGACGATCATCCTCTAACAGAGGGAACCGCGGATCAGTAAATGCATCTTTAAGACGGTTCTTCGGCTGCAGAAATAGACCTGAAAAATTAGCCTGCTTTCGATCATTAGCATCATAGATTTCGGGGTCATTGTATTTGTGTTCCTTGTCAAACGAGAAGTCGAACCCCAGATCTAAGGGCCCTGGGTTATACCCAGTCCCTGAAATGTGCCATTTACCAACATGTGCAGTGGTGTACCCAGCCTGCTTTAGCATCTTGGGAATGGCTGGTTTACCGGGCATAACACGTGCAAAATAATAAGGATCTATCTGTGGGCGATCATCTTTACGTGCCCGCGGAATGCGCCCGCCCATATTGACGTGATAGACCCCATTGTGCGGGGTCACTTGGCCGGTCATGTAGGCAGCCCGCGAGGGAGCACAAGTCATCGCCGGAGAATAGGCTTGCATGAAACGAATCCCACTCTCGGCCAGTCGGTCCATATTCGGAGTCTCATAAAATGGCTCATTTTTATGGTGTGTGCGATAGTAGCAAGCAACGTCCTGCCAACCAAGATCATCAATTAGAATATGGACAATGTTTGGTTTCGGTGCCGCTACTGCAGAGGTAGCTCCACTTAAAACAGCAACCGAGACAGTGATTGTAGCCATTGCCATTTTAGAAAAATTCTTATTCATGTTCTATAATTCGTTTTTTTGATTCTTACGGATGAAATATGAGATCAACAGCACAAAACTGTCTATCCTGCGTATGGATGATACATCCACCGCTGATTCTAGCATACTTTTTATTTAAAAAATTATGGGAGACGCACCTCTTTTTTAGGTTCTCCACTTAGTCAAGTTACTGTTATTTTCTCTTTTTGCGACTCTTTTTCTTTGGAGCTGGCTCAGATACTGGCGGCTTCCAGTCGTCGGTCCGAAATGGTGATGCAGGGTAGCCCTCTTTGCTGTAGAGGTTACATTCGGCCGGGTTATCGGCCCACGCATAACGGACGGCAACTGTCTGACTCACTTCTGCTGAGCTTACAACCACACACTCAACTCCATCACGGGTGACAATTTCGGCATCTGCCCAGACGAAATTTTGATCCGTTCCAGCGATCGCAAAAGTTTTCAACTTACCGCCTTTCGCCATCAGACCTGAGCCAGTGTAGTCGAAGGTAATAATCGCCTTACTGTCATCTATCTTAAACGACTTCATGAATGGCGTGGTCGGCGTTTCTTTGCCGTAGGTTTTATTCAGAATGGTCGAGGCCATACGGACACCGACATCCTCTTTGTTTCTGGGATGAATATTTTTTGCTTCACCTAGATCGATCATACTACAGGTAAACACATCCGGTGTGTTGATACCAGCATGCACAAAGCTCTCACGAATCATCGCCCAGACATTATCCAACTCCACGGGGTTCACCTGAGGGTCTTTAAAGTTCGGTAACTGCACGGAATAAAAAGGAATACCCTGCCCCCAAACCTTGCGCCAGCTGCGAACCATGCGAGCTAATTGAACTCGGTAATGCTCTGCCTCCGCCATTTCTTGCGCGTTATTCTCACCTTGATACCAAACGACACCCCTAAGAGCAAAGGGCGCCAGAGGGTGGATCATACCGTTGTATAAATTGCCGGGATAGTTTTGCTTCATCCGTGGGTCCCCCATGAGCGTTGGCTTGCGCCCCCGCTTTTTATTCTCCCATTTTTTCAAGTCTTTTTCGTAGTCAGCCTGAGCCTTCTCAGGGGAATATCCTTGCGCTTTTTCGTCCAGCTTGGATTTCATTGCCAGCGCAAACGAATCCTCTACTTGATCCCCCCATGGTGTCCAGGACTCAACATCGGTTCCGCCCCAGCAGCTGGAAATCAGCCCAATCGGGACATCCAGATTCTTATGCAGTTCACGCCCCGTGAAATAAGCGACACCCGAAAACTTACTAGCAGTTTGCGGTGAACAAACATTCCACTCGCCACCGCAGTCATCCGCTGCCTTCAATGCCGGATTACGTTCCACGCTAAACATGCGGATATTAGGATAGTTGGCGTCTGCAATATTTTTTGAAGCCCCAGTCGTTGTCTTCAGCGTAACCTGCATGTTCGACTGCCCTGAACACAACCAGACGTCACCGGAAAGTACGTTTTTAAGCTCAACACTGTTTTCCCCCTGGAAGGTAATCGAGTGTGGCCCTCCGGCTTTCGGCGTTTGGAGTTTAACCCTCCATTTTCCGTCTTTACCTGCCGTCGTCGTGGCCGATTCGCCCCAACTACCGGTCACCGTGACTTTTTCTCCAGGGTCAGCCGCTCCCCAGACTGGGGCCTGGGTTTCACGCTGAATCACCATGTGATCCATAAACAGTCCAGACGGCTTGACCTCAGCCATGACACAAAGTGGCAAAGCCGCTCCTGCTAATACGATTGTTGATACCTTTAATCTCATTTGATCTAATCTTTTATATGTAACTTAATTTGTCCGTTGAACCGACTCGACGGCTCACTCTCAATAAGACATCGTCTGACTTATTTTTTCTTCTTTTTCTTTTTGTCTGACGGCTTTTTCTCAGAAGGTTCTTCCGGCTTAGCCGCAGGTAGGTCGGCCTCGGTCGTGAAAAGCGATGCAGGGAAGCCCTCCCGGTTGTAGAGGTTGGCACCCTCTGGGTTGATCGACCAGGCATACCGGACGATGGTCGGTTCCGCGATGTCCGCATGAGAGACCTCAACCGTATCTTTGCCGCTTATCCGTGCATCTGCCCATTGCCACTTGCGGTCCTTACCGCAGATCTGAAAGCGCTGGAGCGGATCGTTGGTTGCCTTCGTCGCTTCCATTAGGTGCTTGCTGCCTGTCATCAGGCCGGAACCGACGTGATCAAAGCGAATAGTCACCTTACCATCCTGAATCTCATGACTCTGATAGAGCGGGCCACTCCAGACCGGCAGGTTGACCCCATAATCCTTTTTTAAGGCCCAGGCCGCCAACCGCTTGCCCACATCGATTTTATTCTTGGGGTGCCCGTCCTTGGGATCCCCGATATCATTGAGTACGGCCATGCCGGTATTTTCCAGGACCAGCGCCCGTCGCTGCTGCTCGCAGATCAGCGCCCAGTTATCGTACTCGACCGGTTCATCGCTGATTCCCTTGTAGTTGGCCAATTGAGCATAGTAGAACGGGAAATTGCCCTGCCCCCAGAGCCTGCGCCAATAGGTAATCAAGGTTTCGAAGTGGGTTCCATACAGTGCGGGTCTCTTTTTCTGATTGGACTCCCCCTGGTACCAGATCACTCCCTTGATGGCATAAGGGATCACCGAACGGACCATGGTGTTGAACAGGTATGTCGGAGATTGATGCCTGGGCACCTTATGCGGGGCATTCATAAACGCAGTCATTTCCGGCGTGCTCTGGAAGCCTTCTTCAGGGATCCAGGGTTCGATCACGGTGCCGCCGACCGACGCTTTGATCAGCCCCACGGGAACTTTTAGTTCGCGGCGAAGCTCACGCCCAAAGAAATACCCCGTTGCCGTGAAAGCACTAACCTGCTCTGGCTTAGTGAGAATCCACTCGCCCTTCAGGTTCGTCCTCGTAGACTGCCGACTGACGGTGAATTGCCTGAGCAGATGGTCGTCAGCGGTATCGGTTTCGTGCTTAAGGTAATCATTGACCGACTTGTACGCCTCATTTCGAACGACCTTTGAGAGCATCTTAAGGCTGAAATCCATATTGGACTGCCCGGAGCAAACCCAAACCTCGCCGGACAAGACGTCCCTCAGCTCGACACTGTTGCTCCCTTTAATGGTGATCGTGTGCGGTCCTCCGGCGGCCGGCGTTTGCAGTTGGACGCGCCATGTTCCGTCTGCTCTGGTCACCGTCTGCGCGGATTCGCCCCAACTACCCGTTACGGTTACCGGCTCACTGGCATCCGCGGTTCCCCAGACCGGAGCCTGTGTTTCGCGCTGAATCACCATGTGATCCATAAATATTTGAGCCGGCTTCACATCCGCCATGGCACAAAACGGCAAAGCAGCTGCTGCGAATACGATTTTAAATGTTTTGAACTTCATTGTTATATCTTATAGATTCGCCTGTTTGCGCTCTCAACAAGAAAGAATCTTGAGTTATCGTTTCTTCCTCCTCTTTTTCTTTTTGCTAGACGTCTTTTTCTCAGGGGACTCCTCAGGCTTAACAGGTTTCCAGTCATCCGTACGGAACGGCGATGCTGGAAAACCCTCTTTACTGAAAAGGTTGCATTCGGCGGGGTTGCTCGCCCAGGCGTAACGCACCGAGGCCGGTTCTTTTACTTCAGCTGAACTGACGGCCACACACTCGACGCCATCGCGGTTGACAATTTCAGCATCGGCCCAGACGAATTGCCGATCGGCACCGGCGATTGCAAATGTTTTAAGTTTACCACCTTTAGCGACGAGTCCTGATCCTGTGTAGTCAAAGCTAATAACCACCTTGCCTCCTTCCATTTTGAACGACTTCATGAATGGAGTGGTCGGAGTCCCCTTTCCGTAGGTTTTATTGAGAATGGTCGAAGCCATGCGAAGGCCCACATCGAGCTTATTTTGGGGATGGATCCCAGCTCCACCTAGGTCGATCATCGTGCAGGTAAACAGATCCGCTGTGTTGTTAGCAGCATGAACAAAACTCTCGCGGATCATCGCCCAAGCATTATACCCTTCCACTGGATCGACCTGCGGGTTTTTAAAATTGGGTAATTGAACTGCATAAAACGGGAAATCCAGGCCCCATGCTTTGCGCCACCCACGTGCAAGGCGAGCCAATTGAACACGGTAATGCGACGCCGAATTCATACCCGAGTTTGCATTATTTTCGCCCTGATACCAAACCACACCCTTGACCGAAAATGGTTGAAGCGGATGGATCATGCCGTTGTATAAATTCCCGGGATAGTTCCGATTCTTACCCTTTGCCGCAGGGTCCGTTTCGGGCATCTTTTTCTGGACATAGGGATCATCTGCCTGTTCTGCCAATGGAGTCCAACCTTCAATACACGTTCCGCCATAGCAACTGGTCAATAATCCAATAGGAACATCCAAGTTCTTATGAAGTTCGCGCCCAGTAAAATAGGCGGTGGCCGAAAAATCCTGCACCGTCTGCGGAGAACAAACAGCCCACGCACCACCACAGTCGTCCAGTTCCTCTAGCGACAGTTTACTGTCTACCATAAAGCTCCGGATCTGCGGGTAATTCGCGTTTTTGATAACCTCTGCAGAATCTCCCAACTTTGAAACAGGCCATACCATGTTCGATTGACCAGAACACAACCAGACATCACCGGACAATACGTTCTTAAGCTGAACATTATTTTCCCCTTGAAAGGTGATTGTGTGAGGCCCCCCGGCCTTTGGCGTTTGAAGTTTAACGCTCCATTGACCGTTTTTATCCGCCGTCGTCGTGGCCGATTCACCCCAGCTACCAGTCACAGTTACCTTTTCTCCAGCATCCCCAGAGCCCCAGACCGGAGCCTGCGTTTCGCGTTGAATCACCATGTGATCCATAAATAATCGGGCCGGTTTCACATCGGCCATGGCAACACCTGAGCTAGCCACAACACATGTAATAAAAGTAGATTTTGATAGGTTCATAGACGCAAGCAATCCCTATTGATGAATTGAAGGAAACAATGACCACAAAAGTCGTCGCCGACCATCCTGCGTTTGGATGATGTGAAAGAGGGCATCGCCGCATCGGAACCGTCGATCACAGCATCCTGAACAGCAAAGCCCCTGGCTCTGACATCGCATTCTCATGGAGCCCCACACAGCGTGCAACCCGTTACAACACACAACCACGCCGGACCACGCAGCTTGGAAAGACCTAAAGGGGCTTCATTGGGGTCGGAGACCACATCGACAAAACTAAAACTGTAGACCTACACTTCCGCAGCACAGCTTTCATTGATTGGCTTCGGAGGCAAAGCCTGTAGATTATTCTTGCTGCGGAGAAGTAAGATCACCATTAAGTTGGAAGTCGTCGAGGAATATAGACCCGTTTTTCTGGGTATTGCTCAGTTCAATCGTCACAGTAAACGTACCGGAGAGCGGTCCTGCAATCGTGCTACTTGATTGTGGCTGGGTCCAGCGATTCACCGCCGACAAGGCTGTTGCAGCGTCGATCACGCCCCCGTCCACCGTGAACTTGCATGTCCCTCGTCTCTTGGATTTGTGCCCGAAACTTACAACAGCGTTCGACAGCGAGCAACCAGCAGCCAGCGTAACATCGAATGAAACGGTCACCGGAGCGGAAGTGTCGAAATCTGCACGATACGTTTTATCTACCGAATCTCCAGCTGGAACAGTTCCATTGGCTGCTATAGCTGAAGAATTGCTTAGTTGGATATTGTTCTGATGCGCATTAGCATCTGCGACAGTAAATCTGATTCCCGACAGCGTCACGCCCGCTGGGGGAGTGAAGTTGCCAGCGCTGTACTTTCTATCCTCAGCACCTTCCTTTGTTCCTCCACCTACGTCGCCTACAGAGTAGGTCTGAAAGTCGAAATTTGCGATCAAGCTAGGCGCCTCTATGACGTTAATATTCAGCGTCGCAGTAGCCGATCCACCATTACCGTCTTCCACTTTCACAGTAAAGCCGTTGGCAGCCGAATCGGACAGCTCAGGTGTCCCAGCGAGAGAACCATCCTTGCCGATGTTCAACCATGCCGGACCACTGAGCTTCGTGAAGCTTAGCCGATCACCGTTCAAATCAGCGGCATCGGTGGCAATCGAACTGGTGTAAGCCCAATCAATAGACGCGTCAGGCTTGTCGATCGGGTCGTTGATGAAGACCGGAGGCGTCGGTTCAGCCGCGCGGAAAGCCGAAGCCACGAGGCCGGCTCCATTTCTCAGATTAGGACCGACGGTCTCGCTCCAAGCAAAACGCATGGCCGTAGGCTCAGTCACATTCGGGGAACTAAGAGTTACTTTGCTGCCGTTGATGCGAGCCGTGGCCGTATGGTAAATTTGATCCACTCCTGCGATTTCGAAACCGTCGGGGGCCTTCCCATCACTAGTGGTTAAGCCCACAGCGGAATCAAATGCAACTTCCAGCGTGT
>NZ_JBDOPO010000096.1:0-3001 GCF_039830215.1 Rubritalea sp.
TAGGTCATTTGGCACAGGCTCGGTTTTGAACGGTGGAGCCAGTGCTGATACTAATCAGCATCTGGGCCGTTGTTCAAGTTAAGCGGTGCACTTCCGGTTTGAATCCAAGGAGTAAGTTTCTTTCGTTCTTTGCTTTGTCTCGTGCGGAAACATCTAGAGAGGCACTGAAGAGTAGAGTATCTTCTTGATGCGTGACACTGTTAGGAAGGGGAATGAGTGGAGGTGTGGGCTCTATAGTTAAAAGTGCAGCTAATAGGCTGGCTGTGAAGAGCCAAGTAGTCGTCAAATGAGTTCTCATAGCGTTATTGCGCCAGTTACTGTACCATTGCCGCAAGCCACTCTCATAGGGTCAAGCTGGTAGGTAAATTTGACCGTCTAAGCAGTACCCAAAAGTTCACAGATAGGCTGGAGGTGCCGAGTTCCTTAATGGGGTAGTTCATCAGATTACAAAAAACCGCACAGTTCCGAAGAACTGTGCGGTCACCTAGTTACGTTTATCAAACGTGAAATTATTCATGCGCCACCACCGCGTGGTCCACCTTTTTTACCTCCTTTTTTGTGACCGAACTTGTGCCTAGGGAAGTGTGCACCAGCTTCACGAACAGCCTTACGCTCATCTCCGTTTAGTTTGCCGTCTCCATCGGTGTCGAACTTAGCGATGAATGAGGCTTTGATAGCGTTCTTCTCGTCTTCATCGAGCGCGCCGTCACCATTGCTGTCGTGCTTGGCGATGAATGTGGCCTTCCGCTCGGCCATAGCAGCCTTGGCCGCTTCACGTTCTCCTTCAGAGATTTTGCCGTCGCCGTCCTTGTCGAATTTCTCAATCATGTGGGCACGTCTCTTGTCGCAGCCTTTGTTGCCCCCCGCTTTACCTTCCTCAGCTTGAGCGAGGGCTGAAATGGAAAGGGCTGTGATTGCAAATAGTAGTGTTTTTGTTTTCATAAATTCTATTGGGTTCACATACTGAAACCGTGCTTTTGCTGGGGAGTTGCAAAAAATGAATTATTTTTTTAACTATCTCAAAAGAGTGTCGATTTTTTGAGGAATCTTTTTGCTTAGTCGGAGATCAACCGCTAGCTAGTAGGCATGGTTGAGGATGTCATCGGTATTGATCTAGGAACGACAAATTCTGCAGTAGGTGTGGTAGAAAGTGGTTTTCCCATACTACTAGCGAATGCTGGTGGTGAGAGGATCAGTCCTAGTGCTGTCAGTTATGCTGCTGATGGTGGAGTTGTGGTTGGTCAGCCGGCGTTACGGCGCCGTGGGGCTGGAGCACAGGTGATTACTAGTGTGAAGCGCTACATGGGGCGGCGCTACGCTGAAGTGTCTGGGGATATTTACTGTGTGCCATTGAGCGCAGGCGCTGACGGAGCAGTTCTCGCAGCAGGTAAAACACCTATCGCAGTGAGTGCTGAAATTTTAAAAGAGCTCAAGAGCATTGCTGAAATGCAGCTCGAGCGAAGTGTGGCAAAGGCTGTAATCACAGTCCCAGCTTATTTCAATGATGCCCAGCGCAATGCAACCAAGCAGGCGGGCGAGCTAGCAGGTCTCGAAGTCATACGGATTGTCAGTGAGCCAACAGCGGCAGCTCTGGCATACGGACTAGATAAACTAGAAGAACACGCAAAGGTGGCTGTCTATGACCTAGGTGGTGGAACTTTTGATATCTCTGTTTTAGAAATGCGTGAAGGAGTCTTTCAGGTTTTGGCAACGGATGGAGATACCCAGTTAGGTGGTGATGATATCGATGATGCTCTCGCTCAGTGGGCATGGTCACAGCTCGGAGAACAATCAGGTTTATCTGGTGAAGAAAGACAGCGGCTCATCGACGCGGCACGTGACGTGAAGGAGCAACTTTCTTATGCTGAATCTACAGCTCTACGGATTCCATTTTTTCGTGAAGGATTGAATGTCGAGATCGAGGTTAGCCGTCAACAATTTGAAAAAGTAGTGGCGTCTGTGATTGGTAAAACCGAGAGTCATTGTCGACGCGTTCTCAATGATGCTGGGATTAAGTCTCCATCTGAAGAGTTAGACGCAGTCGTCCTAGTTGGTGGTTCTACCCGCATTCCTTCTGTGAGGGCTTTGGTTGAAAAAGTATTTAAGAAAACTCCAGATGTTAGCCAGCACCCAGACGAAGCAGTTGCTTTAGGAGCAGTTATTCAAGCTGGTGTGCTTTCAGGAGCACTCCGCGAGATGGTATTGCTCGATGTGACACCCTTGAGTTTGGGTATTGAGACTTTTGGTGGTTTGATGAATATCCTTATTCCACGTAATACAACGATCCCGTGCAAAGCTGGTGAAATGTTTACCAACGCTGTGGCGAACCAGCAAAGTATGCGGGTGCGGGTGCTCCAAGGTGAGCGTGAGATGGCCAGGGATAACTGGGAGCTGGGAAAAGTAGATGTAAACTTTGAGGCTGCACCGAAAGGTCAAGCTCGTGTCGGTGTTCAGTTTTCCATCGATGAAAACGGAATTTTAGAAGTACTTACACGCGACACGGTTACCAGCACTGACACCTTGTTAGAAATTGATAGTGCTGCAGTGGACGTAGATGATACTGCTGTGGAGAAGATGGTAAGTGAGAGTGTGGACTACGCATTCGACGATATGTCCGAGCGCATTTTCACAGAAGCCAAACTTAAGGCCGAGGAGTTACTCCCCGCAGTTCAAGCTGGGATGGAGCAAGTGGGAGGCATGATGGATGTAGCTGATGTGGAAACCATTCGTACGGCAGAAGCCGATGTGCGATCAGCCCTTCAAACGGAAGAAGCGAATATTCTGAAAGCCGCCGTCCAGCGCCTAGACAAAGCAACAGAGCACATGGCTGCTGTTTTAGTGGAAAAGGCAATGGAGGCAGCCCTGATGAAAAAGATTGGACAATTCCCGATGAAGCAAATAACGGCCGTATTCATGTTCCTTATGCCCTTTCAATGGCAAAAACAAATGCACCACATACAGGCGGTTCACAATTCTTTTTCGTTGACGGCGGTTCTTCTCC
>NZ_JBDOPO010000165.1:0-2999 GCF_039830215.1 Rubritalea sp.
GGCAGCTCGGCCCACCGAGACGGTAGGTGTATTTTCCCGATTCAGTGGCGAGTGTGCTATCAGGTCCAAAGACCTCTGGGCGGTAAGGCATTTCTAGAACATCGGGCATGTGGCATGTGGCAGAGACGTCTAGGATAGCAATCTGGATGCCCGCATTTGAAACGATGTCGATGACGGAGGCTTCGAGGACACCAGTGTGGATAGCGATTGCTTCACCGGGCTCGAGCCAGATTTCATCGAGATCGTAGCGCTCTCGAGTTTTCTTGATAAGTTTGACCAGTAGGTCGCGATCGTAGTTAGGCTTGGTGATCCAGTGGCCTCCGCCCATGTTAAGCCATTTGATTTCTTGACGGCGAAGTAGGTCGCCGAATTTTTGTTCAATAGCTTCGAGTGTGCTTTCAAGGTCATCGGCACCTTGTTCGCAGAGGGTGTGGAAGTGGAGGCCGCTGATGCCTGTGAGGTCGGTTCCTTCGAGTGATTTGGCTGTGGAACCCAGATGTGATCCCGCCGCGCAGGGATCGTAGAGAGGGGTGTCGCCAGTCGAGTGTTCGGGGTTGATGCGCATTCCGCATTTTAGTTTACCAGAAAGGTAACGATGGTGCGTGGTCACCATTTCGCGAAAGCGTTGCCACTGGCTTACTGAGTTGAAGTCGAGGTGGCTGCTAAATTCTAGTAGCTCTTTGACTTCATCTTCTTTATAGGCTGGAGAATAAGTGAGCGTGTGCTTGCCAAATTCTTCGTGCGATAGCTGAGCTTCCCACAGTCCGCTAGCACAACAACCATCGAGGTATTCTGCGACGACTGGGAATGATTTCCAAAGCGCGAAGCCTTTCAGCGCGAGCACGATCTTGCAGTCTGCTTGTTGTTTGATCTCGGCAAGAATCTCGAGATTTTTCCGCAGAGCTGGTGTGTCGATGATGTAGCGCGGAGTAGGAGAGGTTTCTAGCCTCTTTGAATCATCAAGCTTGGCAGCGGCAAGGCATTTAGTCTGCTTCATAAGTTTTGTACGAGATGAGTGCGTGGCTTTATGGCAGGAAGTCAGCCTCTGCTACGAAAAAAGCGGAGCCTCGTGTGAGGGCTCCGCTTTGAAAGTATAGCAAATCGTTACTCGTTCAAGGATTTCTGGAGGGCGTCGATAACCTTCGGGTCTTCGAGAGTTGTCGTGTTTCCTGTGACCTTGCCTGTTGCGACAAGCTCCTTGAGGAGGCGACGCATGATCTTGCCTGAGCGAGTCTTAGGTAGACCCGGAGCGAAGTGAATCGCGTCCGGCTTGGCAATCGCACCGATGACTTTACCGATGTGGTTGCGGAGCTCGATTTTAAGTTTGTCCGTTTCTTTGATGCCCCCTTTGAGTGTGACGAAGCAGACAACTGACTGGCCTTTGATCTCGTGTGGCTTGCCAACAACTGCGGCTTCAGCAACAGCTTTGTGCGCTACGAGTGCTGATTCGATCTCAGCTGTGCCGAGGCGGTGGCCGGAAACGTTGAGCACGTCATCGAGTCGGCCAATGATGTAGATGTTTCCTTTTTTGTCCTTACGGGCACCATCACCGGCTGTGTACATGCCGTCGTAGTCACTCCAGTAGGTATTTTTGTAACGCTTTTTGTCGCCGTATATGTTACGGAGCATGGATGGCCATGGTTTGCGGATGACGAGACGACCAGGTTGGTCAGCTTTACATTCGTTGCCTTCTTCATCGAGAATAACGGCATCGACACCAAAGAATGGGAGAGTTGCTGTGCCAGGCTTGATCGGTGTGCAACCAGGCAGTGGTGAGATCATGGCTGCACCTGTTTCAGTCTGCCACCAAGTGTCAACGATTGGGCAGCGTCCGCCACCAATCTTGTTGTAGTACCATTCCCACGCGGCTGGGTTGATAGGCTCGCCCACTGTGCCTAGAAGGCGGAGTGATGAGAGGTCGTGTTTATCTACGTGCTCGTCGCCAGCTTTGATGAATGCACGGATTGCTGTTGGGGCTGTGTAGAAAATAGTGACACCGTATTCTTCGATGATATTCCAAAATCTGCTCCAGTCTGGATAGTTTGGTCCACCTTCGTACATAACCTGCGTCACGCCATTGAGAAGTGGTCCGTAGGTGATGTAGGAGTGACCAGTGATCCAGCCGACATCAGCAGTGCACCAGTAGACATCGTCTTCCTTCATGTCGAAGATGTACTTACAGGTGGTGTAAGTTCCAACCATGTAGCCGCCGGCAGTGTGGAGGATTCCCTTTGGCTTTCCTGTGGAACCAGATGTGTAGAGGATGAAGAGTGGGTGCTCAGAGCTGAAGCCCTTTGCTTTGTGCGTGGCGGGAGCTTTAGCAGCTTCTTCATGCCACCAGAAATCACGGCCTTTCTTCATTTTGATGTCATTCTCACAACGCTTGAGGACGAGCACTGATTTGACTGATGTGTTGCCTTTGAGGGCTTCGTCCATGTTGTCTTTGAGTGGGACGACACCAGCACGACGCCATGAGCCATCGGCAGTAATGACGGCCACTGCCTTGGAGTCTTCGAGGCGATCTTTGATAGACTCAGAGGAGAAGCCTCCGAAAACAATGGAGTGGACTGCGCCAATACGGGCACAGGCGAGCATTGCGATAGTGGCTTCAGGAACCATCGGCATGTAGATGAGAACGCGGTCCTTAGATTTCACTCCCTTTCCCAACAAGATGTTGGCCATGCGGCAGACTTCACGCTGGAGCTGCTGGTAGGTGATGGTGCGTTTATCGCCTGGCTCACCTTCCCAGATGATAGCAGCCTTGTTTTTGCGGCCGTTAGTAAGGTGACGGTCCACGCAATTTTCAGCAACATTGATGCGCGCTCCGGTGAACCACTTAGCAAATGGAGGATTCCAATCGAGGACCTTTTTCCAGCGTTTCTGCCAGTGGAGCTCTTTGGCTTCGCGGGCCCAGAAAGAGGCCGGCTTTTCGATCGATTCCCGATACATCCGCCTATATTGGGCCATGCTGGAGATTCGGGCCTTCTTCGAGAATTCCC
>NZ_JBDOPO010000212.1:0-13340 GCF_039830215.1 Rubritalea sp.
ATGCCGGCAGTTTCGATTTGCTTGCGGTACACCGGGTTGAACTCGTATCGGTGACGGTGGCGCTCAGTGATAAGTTCGCTGCTGTAGAGTTCGAATGCTTTGGTGTTCTTGTAGACGATAGAGTCAGATGAACCTAAGCGCATGCTAGCACCCATAGTGGTTATTCCTTTTTGCTCATCTTGCAGTGAAATGACTGGGTGTTTGGTGTCTTTATCAAATTCCGTAGAGGTCGCGCCTTCAAGCCCACAAGCATTGCGCGCAAACTCGATCGTTGCGATCTGCATGCCGAGACAGATACCAAAGTAGGGGATCTTGTTCTCACGGGCAAACTTCGCTGCGATGATTTTGCCTTCGGTTCCGCGGTCGCCGAAACCACCTGGAATGAGGATTCCGTGGACGTCTTTGAGTTCAGTGGCAGGGCCGTCCGATTCTAGTATGCTGGCATCTACACGCACGATTTTGACCTTTGTATCATGTGCTGCGCCTGCGTGGACGAGTGATTCGTAGATTGACTTGTAGGCGTCTTGTAGTTCGATGTATTTTCCTACAACAGCGATGTTAACTTCGTGGGTAGGGTTGATGATGCGGTCAACAAAGTGACGCCACTTTTCTAGGTCCGGTGTCTCAGAGTCGAGTCCTAGGCGGTCGCATACGAGACGGTCTAGTTTGTCACGACGAAGGTCGAGTGGGCATTCATAGATGGTGTGGTTCACATCGCGGAATGCTACTACGTTCTTGGCTTCGACGTTACAGAACATGGCTATTTTGGCGCGGTTGTCGTCGTCTAGGTCGTGCTCAGTGCGGCAAACAATAATGTCAGGAACAATGCCGATTTCGCGAAGTTTCGCTACTGATTGCTGTGTTGGCTTGGTTTTGATTTCACCAGCAGCTGCGATGAATGGCAGGAGAGTGACATGGATGAAACAAACATTGTCACGGCCAACTTCAAGAGAAAATTGACGGAGGGCTTCGAGGAAAAGGTAGCCTTCGATGTCACCAGTGGTGCCGCCGATTTCAGTGATAATCACATCTGCGTCGCTCTTTAGAGTGACCTCACGGATGCGGTCTTTGATCACGTCTGTGCAGTGCGGGACCATCTGAACAGTCTTGCCAAGGTACTCACCTGCGCGCTCGTTCTGAATCACCTTCTCGTAAACTTGACCAGAAGTGATGTTGTTGAGTTTGGAGCACTGGCTGTTTGTGAATCGCTCGTAATGGCCTAGGTCGAGATCGGTCTCCGCACCGTCAGCGAGAACGTAAACTTCGCCGTGTTGGTATGGGGACATTGTGCCCGGGTCTACGTTGAGGTAAGGGTCAAACTTCTGAATGAGAACGTCGAGGCCCCGGTGCTCAAGTAGCGTGCCAAGCGATGCTGCACAGAGACCTTTTCCTAAGGAGGAAACGACACCGCCTGTGACGAAAATGTATTTTGTTGGATTTGCCATGTTGATCGTGTGTGAAATTATGGTTGTGGAATTTGTGATTGGAGGAACTTCTCTAGTTGCTTCGCTTGTTCGAGGGTGTCGACACCGCCAGAGGTGTCATCGGTAATGATGACTCTGATGCGGGCGTTATTTTCGAGCGCACGTAGCTGCTCGAGTGACTCAGCGAGCTCTAAGGGTGAGGGTTCCCACTGGATAAACTGCAGAAGAAAGTCTTTGCGGTAGGCGTAGATGCCTTTGTGGCGGTAGCAAGTGAGTGCCGGACTGGCACTGCGCTGAAAAGGGAGCGGAGAGCGTGAGAAATACAGCGCGTCACCATTTTTCTTAAGAACACATTTGACCACGTTAGGGTCATTCATTAGGGCTTTGTCCTCAATAGCACTAGCAGCAGTAGACATTTCTAAGGCATCATCAGCGAGTAGTGAAGAAGCGAGTTCATCTATGAGAGCGGGGCAAATCAGAGGTTCATCTCCCTGAATATTAATCAAGTGCGTCGCCTGAGGAACTGCAGAAGCGGCTTCGGCAATACGGTCAGTTCCCGTGGGATGATCTGTTGCTGTCATCGCAACATTGGCGCCAAAGCTTCGGCAAAGTTCCGCTATACGATCGTCATCCGTAGCGACAATGATACTATCCAGTTTTGAGCACTCTTGGCAGCGCTCCCAAACATGTTGCACAAGCGGTTTGCCCGCAATAATGTGCAATGGTTTCCCTGGGAAGCGGGTAGAAGCCCAACGAGCTGGAATGATCCCTAATACGTAATTGCTAAAATTGGTGTCCACTGTATGAGTTAGTGCAATTTAAGACGCGACCTCATGTCGCGCAAGGTTCTTTTACTTTTAAATATTTACGTGGAAGTGTCGTTGAAAATACCCGCTAATTGAGCCCTTCGCTTTTGACGTAGTCGAGCGCTTTGCCTAGGCTTGATTGCATGAGGAAGTGGTTCAGTTGGGAAGGGATTTTTCCTTTATGATAGGTGTGCCATTTTTGGATAGATTCACTGACTTGTTGAAGTTGGCGTAGTTGTTCCTGTGGATCGGTGTCGCGCAGCTGATTGTCAGAGATCACTTCGAGTCGTCTCTCTAGCGTTTCAGCCAGTACTTGGTAATGCGTTTTCATGCTTATAGGGCTGTATGGATTTATTTAAGGGATGTAAAGTAATTCGTATCGACGTCTCTGATGAGTCTTGTTAGTGTGCGAAATATGGATAAAGCAATTCATGAATATTTCACAATGTGGGATTGGGGAGTCATTTTCGGTTATCTGCTACTAACGACAATTGTGGGACACTGCATGCGTGGTAAACAGGGGACGATTCGTGATTTCTTCTTAGGCGGAAGATCGCTACCTTGGCAAGCAGTGAGTGGTTCGATTATTGCTACTGAAATTTCAGGAGTCACTTTCATCGGTGTGGCCGGAACCTTGTTCGCTCTCCATGGAAACTTCACTTATTTGCTTTGGGGGATTGGCTCTGTGATCGGGCGTGTGATAGTGGCGAAATATTTTGTGCCACGGTATTATGAGGACGAGATTTACAGTCCTTATGACTATATGGGAAAGAGACTTGGCGTGGGAGCTAAAAGACTCGCTACCGTCATCTTCACTATGGGGAGTATATTAGGTCAAAGTGTGCGGGTTTTTGTGGCGGCGATACCTCTTGAGGTAGTCACCGGTTTGCCGATATGGATTTGTATAATTATCATTGGCCTCTTCGCAATAGGATGGACTCTAATGGGGGGGATGAGCACTGTAATCTGGACGGATGTGATGCAGTTTGGGCTGTTTACCTTTGGTGGACTGACAGCCTTGTTTTGGGTGATTTCTTCGCTTGATGGAGGATGGGGACAATACTGGGGTGTTGCTGAACAATTCGGGAGGACTACTGTTTGGGATGGCCGCTGGGGATTTGATGCAAAGCTTGAGTTTACCTTTTGGGTCGCTCTGATTGCTGTGCCATTTCAGAATTTGACGGCTTTCGGAGTGGACCAATTGAATGCGCAGAGAATGTTTTGCTGTAAGAATGTAAAAGACGCCTCCAAAGCGCTGTTGTGGAGTTGTGGTGGTCAGTTACTCACTTTACTAATGTTGCTGGTGGGTACCGCACTGTTTGTTCATTATAATGAGAATCCATTCAATGGTTACGAGGGGCGAGAGATAATGGGGACACCCAAAACTCTCAATATTGATAGTGATGTGGCCTTGGCTAACACAGCTCTGGAGGCCGCTCCTAGAATTGAGCACCCAGATGCAACTCAATATGGGATTGACCATGGAATTAGTAATAAGCAGGAGAATCCCTTCGTCTCGAATGTTGCCGTGCCGGTAAAACGTGACAACGTGTTCCCAATGTGGATTGTCACGCAGATGCCAGTGGGGTTGTCGGGCTTGATTCTAGCTGGAGTTTTTGCGGCAGCTATATCAAGTCTAGATAGTATCCTAGCAGCATTGAGCCAAACTACACTATCCTTCCTTTATCACCCAGAGGATAAAACCGATGAGGAATTAGATGAGCTAGAGTTAGTGAAGAAGTCCAGGATACTTGTCATAATTTGGGGTGTTTTGCTTACAGGATTCACTTTGCTACTTGTTGTCGCAGCCCAGGGAATACCTGTGCTCCCTCTAGCGTTTGGCATGTCAGCATACACGATGGGACCACTACTGGCGCTTTTCTTTGCTGCTCTCATTGGGCGTGGCTCCTACCAAGGTCTAATTGTCGGAGCATCGGTATCCTTTTTACTCACGATGTTTGGCAGGATGGATGTGTGGGTATTAGTGAAGAAGATGGGGGGCGATATCACTTGGCTGACGAATCTACCGACATACACAGCTTCCAGTGAAGGCGCGATATCGGTGGTTTATTGCTATGCTTGGTTTTGGCCAATTACTACCATTGTAACTTTGCTCTTCGGCTTGTATTTCCCTAGCTCTAAAAAGTAGGGATAGAGTGCCTGAGTAGCGTAAAATTTAGAAGTTATTCTTTGTGTATGATTTATGAATTTGTGTATTGAACGATTTTAAATTGAGCCAATTCTAGACGCGTATGGATATGAATGCCTCACCTGTCATATAGGCTGCTTCTAATTGAGATAGTGGTGAGCGCCCAATTTGACTGGTCTTAGTAATATATTTAAGCGTAAAACTTATAGTTAGTTACGCATATTATTTTTAAAAAAATAACGTTGTCAGATTGATCTTAAGTATGCTCTATCCATTGAAAACACTGGGTTTAGTCGCTTTGTTAATGACCTGTGGACAGTCGTTAAAAGTTAGTTTAGCAAAGTTAACTAATGACCTCGTCAAGCCACTAAAAAAAAATACCCGTGGAACCCTTGTGGAAACTCTAAAATTTTTTTTAAAAAGGTGTCTAATTTTAAAAAGTTTTCCCAAGTAAGGGATTGGATGTGTATCAACTGGCCACCCAGCAGGAGGGCCGCTCAGACAGACCGAGCTCCAACTGCAAAAAACTCTCAGGAATGAATACTACACGAGCGGAAGCTACCAAAATGCACGACATACACTCCAAAGCCAACAATCTCCCAACTGCATCAGAGATTACTACTCCCAAAGCAGCTGATCAAACGATCTGGAATGCCGTCTCAGGATATCTTCAAGAGTTGTTAAGCCCAGATGCCTACCAACGTTGGTTTGATGGCGCGACATGTGCTGAGATTTCACAAAGCGAAATCAGGATTGCTGTACCAAGTGACATTCATCAAGTCTGGATTGAGACGAACTTCATGCCTGAGCTACAGTCGGCAGTTTCGCAAGTTCTCGATGCTTCAGTCGTTGCAAGAGTTTGCGTTGAAGGCTCAGATGCGGTGACTACGAATGACTCTGAGAAAGCTGAATTGGATTGCAGCGTTTCGATGCTAGCTGCAGACAAAGCGAGTTTGGACAAGAAACTGAAGGGTGTTGGGCTAAACCCTTTATTTAACTTCAAGCGATTTGTTGTTGGGCGGAATAGCGAATTTGCCCATGCCGCTTGTACAGCTGTTGCTTCAGGCTCAGGAGTGTCTTACAATCCGCTCTTTATCCACGGTGGCTCAGGATTGGGAAAAACTCACCTGATGCAGTCAGTGGGCAACCGTATGCTTTCTGAAAACCCCAATGCTAAGGTGGTTTACCTAACTAGCGAGAAGTTCACTAATGAGTTCATCGACTCAGTAAAGAAAGGTGATCTTGAAAAGTTTCGTCGCAAGTACCGTAAAGCTGATGTTCTTCTGATTGATGATATTCAATTTCTTGCTGGTAAAGAGCGTTCACAAGAAGAGTTCTTCCACACATTTAACACTTTGCTCGACCTTCAGAGCCAAATAGTTCTCACCAGTGACCGTCCAGCATGTGAGATTAAGCATTTTGAACCGAGGCTTATTTCTCGTTTTGAAAGCGGTCTGACAGTCGAGACTCAAACTCCTCGCATGGAGACGCGCGTTGCCATTCTTCGCAAGAAAATGGATGACTGGGACGTTAAGCTCACTGATGAGGTTATTCGTTTCCTCGCGGAGCGCATTCGCAGTAACGTCCGTCGATTAGAAGGTGCGCTCGTGCGTCTCGCAACTTATGCTTCGCTTGGTGGAACGACGATTACTATCGAACGTGCTGAGACGCTTCTCCGTGATATCTTGCGCGAAGAGGGTGCCAAGCAGGTAACTATTGATGCGATACAAAAGGCTGTATCAGAGCACTTCGACATACGCCTTGCTGACATGAGTAGTAGGCGTCGCCCAGCGAATATAGCATTTGCTCGTCAAATTGCTATGTACCTCAGTCGTAAGATGACTCAGTCCTCTCTTATGGAAATTGGAGATGCCTTTGGCGGTCGTGACCACGGCACTGTAATTCACGCGGTAAAAAAAGTGGAGCAACGTATTGGTAAAGAATCTCTAGTTCGCGATACTGTGGATTTGCTCGACGCAATGCTGCAGCGTTAGTGATCTAACTGGATTCAGTTTAATGAAAGGGGCTCTGGTTCGCTGGGGCCTTTTTTTAGTTCACTTACCTGAGTCTGGCAGATCTCACCAAGAATCCCAATAACTAAGGAATCTAACGAGAGTTAGTTATTCACTCGATAGATTAATGGTGCCACATATTGTGGTGTTGTGAATAAATGTAGCCATATGGAGCAAAATTGGTGGTTTGCTCTAAATGAGACTTGCGTTTGTTGGGGGACAGTTCAATTTGATTGCGTACATCACTTCTCCCTTATTCTAGTGGAGAAACAACCAACGGCCCAATCCATGAAATTTACTATTTCCAAGCAGTCTTTTCTCGATGCGCTCCATCAGGTGCAGCATGTAGTAAGCAACCGTACCACTCTTCCAATCTTATCAAACGTATTGATTGAAGCTCAGGGGAGTGAGCTTAAGCTTACAACAACCGATCTCGATGTCGGAGTGAGCGGTACAGTGATGGCTGATGTTGAAAAAGAAGGTGCTACCACGCTTCCAGCAAAACGTCTTGTTAGTATTATTCGCGAACTCCCAGCTGAGAATGTGGAAATTTCGGTAGATAATAAAAATTACGCCAGCATCAAGTCCGGCCCATCCTTTTTCAAGATCATAGGTCTCGGTCAAGACGAATTCCCTCCGCTTCCCAAATTTGAAGAAGCGAAGGAATACAAGATGCCACAAGATGTTCTTTTAGATTCACTTAAGAAGACATCTTATGCTATATCTACCGACGAGACACGCTACGTACTCAATGGTATCTACACGTCATTTAAGGATGGAAAAATCACACTTGTTGCAACTGATGGCCGTCGTCTTGCAATGGTTGAAAACGATCTTGAATTCCCATCTAGCCACGAAGCAGATGTGATCATCCCTTCCAAAGCGGTGCAGGAACTCCAGCGTCTTTTGACTGACAAAGGAGATGTGATTATTCGACTCACTGACAGTCAAGTCGCATTCGAAATCAACGGCAGCCTACTAGTTTCTAAGTTGATCGAAGGTAACTACCCGAACTACCGTCAGGTTATTCCGAATAACACATCGGAGCGTATCCAGGTGGGCCGTGAAGCATTCCTAGAGACTGTGCGACGTGTTTCTTTAATCGCTTCAGATAAGTCTAACTCGGTTAAATTAGCATTTGGAGCTAACAGCATTGATGTGATGGCTAATACACAGGACATAGGTGAAGCTAGTGAGCGTATTGATGTGACTTATGGGGGGGCTGAATTTGCTATCGCATTTAACCCAGAATTCCTCATGGCTCCTTTGAAAAACCTCGATACACAAGATGTGTATCTCGATCTGATTGATGAAATGAGCCCAGGTGTTATCCGCATCGATGGGTCTTTCCTCTACGTGATTATGCCAATGCGAGTGACCAACTAAGTAAGTAACCCGCCTATCAAATTCCTAATACCGATTGTCTCAGAGTCGATCGGTATTTTTTTACCTTAAATATGGCTTATACAGGATAGATGATTTCTATCTGTCACTCGCCACGCCCTTTAATTCTACTGAGGCTAGAACTGAAAGTAGGCTCACCGAAAAGGGGATTAAAGAACCAGTTAGATCAGGTGATTACTTCGCTCAATTAAATGAGTTACTCGAGATTGTGCTCCATAGCCCAGTAGTGAGACGATGCCAATTCTGAATAGAATCTGAGCTAAAGCACGTGTTAGCTGTGCAATTGCTAGTGGCAGTTTACAGCTGTCGAATGCGCTTTCAATAGGCTCTTAGTGAACTTGAAGGCTTGTATAATTTTTAGTCATTTAGCTCACGTAGGCCATGAACCTGACAGCCTGATGCGCTTGATGCGCTTGATGGGGAACAAGAATTGGATTCCAAAGAGAAAAAGGTGAGTTCGAGTATTTTAGAGGGAGAGGCTTCCCACGAAAATTGAGATTCCTAGAGATCACAGAGCTCTAGTTGACCCATTTGTATGTCAAATTTTCCATCTGTTTCAAAAGTTTAGATTTGTTAGGAACGGGCTTAGCCTTATCAAATCCCAGCCATAGTACAGCGGTCATTTCTTTATGGCTGGCCATGGACCAGAGTGCTCGCCCGCCGAAGGAGTCGGTCGTGTATAGCACTGTACCTTTCGCGTTTTTAAGTAACTGAATTGTTTCTAGAGCTGAACCTTCCTCAATCGCTTGTGTGCCTTTTGTGGAATTGAAAAAGAGAGAGGAACCATCGCGCTTCACAATAGATTTAACAAAATAGGTGTGTGGCCGTTTTCCGTTGTTCGAGAGGACTGAAAAAGCGGTAGCAAGCCTAAGTGGGCTAGTTGTCCCACTACCGTAAAATATTTCACTTTGATTGAAATTATCTTCTAAGCCAAAGCGTTTCGCTATGCGAATCATATCGGCTGACTCGAGTTGCTTGCTAGTTTGCAAAGGTTTACCCTTGATCGGTAATTTGCCTCTCTCTAGGGCTGCCGCGTATATGAACGGGCTAAATGCGTTGCCGAGATCAATCTTACTATCTAGTGCTCGATCAAATTGGGAGGTTTTGTAGTCGGTGCCGCCAATTGAGCAACGAATGGCTCCGGACGCGTGGTCGATAATGATGCAGGCAGCCTGCAGGTTTGGACTATTGGAGCTGCTAACGATGGATTTTATATCGTTCTCACATTCGTAGAGAAGGTCGAGATCGAGAGTGCTAGTGATAGTGAGGCCGGCTGAACGGATGTCTTTGCCGGCTAAGATGCCATGCAAGTGACGGTCTAGAGCCTTCATAGCATAGCCATTGGCAGTGTGCGCGGGTTTCTTTGCTGTTGTGACTAGCTGAGGTAGATTGAGTGGCTTCGACTTGATAGATTGAGCTTTTGCTGCGGATAATTTACCGACGATTACCAACCGGTCGAGCACTTGATTTCGTTGCTGCTCAGCAGCTTTGATATCATTCAATGGTGAAAAGATGTGTGGGCCGCGGATGATTCCTACCAATGTGGCCGACTCAGAAATGTCTAACTCACGTGTCGGCTTTTTGAAGTATTTCAATGATGCTTGCTCGATCCCATAGCACCCGGACCCGAAATAAATTCTGTTGAGGTAATAGGCCATAATTTCTGGTTTGGTGTAGCGAGTCTCGATTCTCATCGTGAGTGCGATCTCTATAAACTTCCTATTCAATGACTTTTCTTTCAATTCGTCGTAGGTGTTACGAGCAAGCTGCATTGTGAGAGTTGATGCTCCCTGCGTGAATGACATGTCTTTCATATTTCTTGCCGCTGCTCGAACTAGGCCAACAAAATCAACCCCGCAGTGGGTTTCAAAATTCTTGTCTTCTCTAGCGATGAGGGCATCTATCAGGTGTTGGGGTAAGTCTTCTTTGGTGATCAGTTGAGATTGCTTGTCGTAGGCACCCAGTAAAGCCTTACCAGTGTGATCAAGTAAGATATTCTGAAGTTGCTCTTCGGCCACTTTATCGAGATCAAATTTACTAGCTTTATAGTAGTAGTAAGAAGTGACGAGTAAAAAAATAACGGTGCCCAAAAACGCAAGCTTCGCGCTAACCTTGAGGGCTAGCCTTAGCCACTCAGGCATCCAATCAGTCATTGGTGACTTTTGATTTTTGGGTTTCCACTGCATACTCAGTTTCAGTTATCAGGTTCTAACGGGATGGAATTGCTCTAGGAGGTGCAGGATCTTCGCGTAGAACTTCTGCGCGTACGGGGTGGTTGTCGCAGCTGTGTTGTGGGATAGAATCCTTAGGAACCAGAGCAGTGTAAGCTGAACGGTGGGATTCGCAACCGCGGGTAGCAATTTGCGAGGTGTAACGGCAAAGGCGAATTTTTTTGAATTGTATGGTAGGCTTTAAAGAATGGGCTGGGTATTTACGTGGGGCTGCAGCTTTCATCACGTCAGCCCAGATCGGTAACGCAAGTGTCGACCCGTATCCTCGGCTTATGGTGCGTGAGTTGTCATCCATGCCTACCCACACGGCGCAGGTGAGTGAACTAGTGTAACCTGCGAACCATGCATCTTTGTAATTATCTGTAGTCCCAGTTTTCCCTCCGCATGGAGATTCAAATTTTTCAATACTGCGCAATCTGGCTGCTGTGCCACGAGAAGTCACTTCTTGTAATGTGTTCGATATCGACGATGCCAATCCAGCCTTAGCGGCAGTGTAGGGTATGGAGCCTGAGCCGGGGTAGACGATTTTTCCACTAGCGTCAGTAATCAGTGAAATGATGAATGGACGGTAAATCGTTCCTCCATTCGGAAAGACTGTGTACGCCTGTGCCACTTGATATGGCGAGGCTTCAAATGCGCCCAAGTAGGTTGCGGGTGTGTTGGGTATTTTCTGGTTGAATCCTACTTTGCGAGCCGTTTCTTGAACATTATAGATTCCTGCGTAATCGCCAATCCTAATAGCTGCTGTATTTCTAGAACGTGCGAGAGCTTCGGACACAGCCATCATGTTCTCATACTTGCCGTCAGAATTACTTGGTGACCATGAGTGTTGAGCTCCTTTAATTTCGCCAGGTCGTATTCGGTTATCTCTCACCCAACCACCTGGCTGAAGTCCTTTTTCGAAGGCTGCCATATAGACGAAGGGTTTGAAGATTGAGCCAATTTGTCTCTTGCTCAAAAGAGCTCTATTGAATTTAGATTCATCCGCATTTCGACCACCGACAATGGCTCTGATTGCCCCACTTTTATTCTCAATACAGACCAGCGCGCCCTGTATGTACTTTGGTGCTGCTCTAGTGTGAGCTGAATTACGATTGAATTGTGCTCTGGTTTGGTGCCTGTATCCTGAGCGTTTTTCTACAGCTTTAAGGCGAGTTTCAACGGACCTTTCGGCAGCCTTTTGTAGATCTGGGTCGATCGTAGTCGTGATGTGTAAACCACCCATCTCTATATTGTGTTGTTCGAGGATTGTTTCTAAATCCCGACGAATAGAATCCATTGCATAGGAATCATGCAGGATGCGTCTTCCGTGTGGGCGAATTTTGAGTCCTTCTAATTTCGCCATGTCAGCTTCTTTTTGAGTGATGAATTTGTAGTGAACCATTCTACTTAATGTCACATCTCGTTGTTCTATGGCTGCTTCAAAATCGACAAAGGGGGAAAACGTATTGGGGCCTCTGATGATGCCTGCAAGTAGTGCCGACTCAGATAGGCTTAATCCATGGGCATTTTTCTCAAAATAGGTACGTGATGCTGACTCGATACCTTGGATAGAATGCCCCCAAAAAATCCTATTCATATAGTGCTGAAGGATTTCAGCTTTGCTGAATTTGCTTTCGAGACGCAACGCTAGAGCTAATTCTAGAAGTTTGCCGTCGATAGATTTGCCGTCATAGTTAAATGAATTATCAGCCAATTGCATGGTGAGGGTTGAGGCGCCTTCCTTCTTCCCTTCACTCACAAAGTTTTTGGCTGCACGGACTAATCCGCGAGGGTCAATGCCAATATGATCATAGAATCTGGCATCTTCCCGGGCCACTAGAGCCTTGATGAACCATGGTGAGATTTGATCGACCTTTAGGAGTAGTCGGTTATCTCCGTGGACGGTGCCAATTTCGGTCGTTCCATCATTAGCATAAACAATCGAACGCGCAGGCATCTCAGTGACTTTATTAAGGTCATAGGTTTGTGCCCTTAAGCCATAAATGACAGCTAATACTAAAAATACTATGCCAGAGAGGAAACCAATACAGGCAAAAAGCTTAAAAAACCAACGGTTGATAGGGTGACAAGATTTAGAAAAATGGTCGACGACTCCGATTGGCAATGTCAGAAAGCGGCTAAACAAACTGCGTCGGCGCTTCCGCTTTCGACTACCTGCTGGTGCAGGCTTACGTGCGGACTTACGTTTTGTTGCTTTCTTAGCTGTTTTTTTCGCTGCCATAATGGGGCTAGGAAGGTATTATGTCTATCGACGGACTGGTGTGTGAAGAATGGCTACGCGAAAAACGCCCCTTGTACTATCTGAAATTTCATTTTGAGAATGAAAAATTACCGACTATAGTTAAATTACGTAGAAACACGAATTACTTGAATCATCTATGACCCATATTACAAAGTACTGTACAACCTTAATTGGAGTCGTCGGCTTAATGGCTTCGCCTCTCTTGGCTGATGCCCCGAGCGTGACCAGTGTAGCTCAGCTCAAAGAGTTACAAAACAAAATTCAAGAGGTGGTGCGCGTTGCTCAACCCGCGACCGTGGCTCTTACCTCTAACCGCACAGGATCATGGGGGAGCGGGGTCGTTGTCTCTGAGAGTGGTACCATTCTTACAGCAGCCCATGTCGTACACGGGGCCAAGACCGTGGTTGTGATATTTCCCGATGGCTCTGAAGCATCTGCCGATGTTTTAGGTGCGAACCGGACCAAGGACACAGCAATTTTAAAAATCAGGGAAGCTGAGACTTACCCATATGTTGAAATGGGTGACTCAGACCCGCTTGAGGTAGGAAACTTCCTCGTAGCCATGGGGCATGCTGGTGGATACGACGCACTACGCAAACCACCAGTTAGATTTGGCCGTTTAGTTTCTAAAAATGTGGGAGGCTACTTTTCTAGTGATTGTGCTTTGATTGGTGGTGACTCTGGTGGCCCGATTTTTGATATCGAAGGGAAATTGGTTGGAATAAATTCTTCGATTGGTGAGGACAGAAAAGCAAATAACCATGCTGGCCTAAGTGCTTTGAAAGCCGATTGGAAAAGGTTAGAGTCTGGTGAGACTTGGGGAAGCCTAAGTTCCAATCAATTGGCCAATAACGATAGCCCAATTCTCGGTGTCGCGATACTTGGATCAACTGCACAAGGTGTGCTATTGGGGGAAGTTGTCCCGGGTGGACCTGCTCAAAGGGCTGGTTTCAAAGCGCGAGATATTATCCTCAATGTGGAGGGGCACAAAGTGAATAATGGTGGGCAACTCTTGATAGAGTTGAATAAATTTAGACCTGGTCAGACTGTGACATTGGAGGTCCTACGT